>JBEAXB010000217.1:0-2841 GCA_041160045.1 Actinomycetota bacterium | reverse complement strand
GCATCACGCGAGCCTTCTCGCGATGGTTGACCTGTTCGAGTGTCATTGTTGCGGTTGCATCTTCGTACAGCGAGAACAGTGCACGGAAGCGACGACGCAACGAATCGAGAATCAGTTCATTTGACATGGGAACCCCTTTGTTGTCCTGACGGGCAAGACATATTTATTGTGCCCCTATCGCGAGGCATCACGTGCATCGGAAACGAGTGCATTGAATTTTTTATCGTCGAGGAACACAAATACGGCTGACGCAGAAGCAGTCACCTGACCTTCGTGCAGGATTTCGCCGGTAACAAGGAACTTGCGCTCATGAATCTCATCGATTCGCGCCTCGACTGTCAGGTCGGCATTAATTGGGGTCGGCCTCTTGTAGGAGATATTGAGCGAACCAGTCACGCAATTGCGCCCCGTGAGGTGTCGCGTACGTCCGAGTGCGTCGTCGAGAAGGGCCGCCACCAAACCGCCATGCACGCATGCCGGTGGTCCTTGATACCCCTCGTGAAACCGAGCCTTGGCCGTGATCGAATTTTCACCGTACTCATAGGTCACCGGTGGCGCCATCGGATTCATCGTGCCGTTCAAGGGGCTGCGCGTATGGCGTTCGAATGATGGTTGCCCCAACCCCATCGTGCCCGCATTCTGCAAGGCATCAGCCAGTTCTCCAGCAGTGACAGCGATGGCCTCATCATCGTGCGAAGGATGAACGTGATAGATCGCCTTCATGGCGCGTCGCAACGCATCAACAGTTCTTTGCATTGACGAAGACAACGTGGCGATGTCTGGCTCTGCTACATGTTTAGGCATCAGCCGAGGGCATCCTTCACAAGGCTTGCAATCTTTGAGCCATCAGCCGACGAGCCGACACGGGCCCGAACAGCCTTGACAACAAGACCCATTGCTTTTGCACCTTCATTGCCAGCCGCTGCAGCCGCCGCCACTTCTTCAGTCACGATTGCAGCCAACTCGTCATCTCCGATTGCTGCGGGCAAATACACCGCGAGAATCGCAGCTTCTGCACGTTCCTGAGCTTCGGCATCGGTTCGGCCAGCAGTTGCATAAATCTCTGCGGATTCGAGGCGCTTCTTCGACTCGGCCTGCAACACCTTCAGAACCTGATCCTCAGACAACTCGACTGCCACGTCACCTGCAACCTCGGCGTTCATGATTGCGGCAAGAGTCATGCGCAACGTGGATTTCACCATGTCGTCGCCTGCCTTCATGGCAGCGGTGAGATCTTGTTTGAGGGTGTCTTTAAGCGAAGTCATTGCCAACAAGTCTGCCGTATGGCAATAGGTTCCGACCGCTTGATCGGTGATTCACCCAGAAATACGAAAAGGCCCGAGGCTTTCACCTCGGGCCCAGTGTCGTAAAGAGGGGAACTACTTCACGATGAGTGCAGTCACCATGTACTTCATGCCGGTTTCAGTTTCAGCATGATTCAGGATGTGGCAATGCCATGCCCATACGCCCGGGTCAACAGCGGTATAGACCACTGTCCAACGTTCGCCAGGAGCAATGCTCACAGTGTCTGCAAAATACGGTGATTCGAGCATCTTGCCATCACGGGCAACCACCAAACCATGCGGCTGATGAAGATGCATCGGATGAACCATCAGACCTTCATTGAAGTAATGCACCACCATTGTCTCGCCTAATGCAAGGGAGTACGGAGTAGTGGCTGGAAATGACTTGCCATTCAACGACAGACCAACGGTGCCGGCATCGTTTAACACCATCACCACTTCTTGTTCAGCGATGCCGTCTTTGTCTTCAATGCGGTTACCGGCAGCCTTCATCGCAGCTGTCTTGTAATCACCAATGATGAGGGCTCCGGCAAGACCATTCGGGACCTGAATCTGTGCATTGTGATGCGAGTGATACATGCCAACCGAAGGTTCGAGTGCCGTGAAGTTATACGTGAATGACTCACCAGGAATCGTGGCTTCCTGCGTGTACGGATCAACACCGTCAGCAGCATTAGGAACGCGAATTCCGTGAAGGTGCATCGAGGTGGATTCAGGTAATTCATTCTTCAGAACAATGCTGACTTTGTCTCCAACATTTGCGCGCAAAATTGGCCCAGGAATCTGGCCGTTGTAGGCCCATCCCTTGATGATCTTTCCTTGCTCGACCTCCCAGTCGATGATCTTTGCCGTCAGGTTGAAGACCTTTACGCCATTGACAATTGTTGGTTCCAATTCCTGATTGCCGAGACCCTTGGTCTTTGCAGGGAACTTCAGAGCGACATCCTTCATCATCTTGTCCATCTCTTGGTACGTCATTGCTGGCTCTGCTGCCGCTGGTGCTCCTGATGCGGAAGCATCAACTCCGAGAGCTGCCTTCATGCCCGCCTCTTTATGCCCTGCGATTTCACATATGAGATCCGTGACAGAATCCAGCGAACCAAGCGCAAGTTCAACGTGCCCTCCCGCGGGAATATTTGCACTTCTCTTGTTGAGCGACAGAGCGGCGACATTGTGTTCGGCGCTTCCGGCGTTGTGAATGCTCAGAAGAACATTTCCAGGCGGAACAGTTTCCGGATTCATCGTGATCTTAAATTCGGTAAGCGTGACATTCACTGTTGTCGCCGTTGTGGCTGCACCAGCAGATGCGCCGTCACTCTTTGCGACAGCAACAACACCGATTGCACCAATCGAGACAACCATTGCGATGACTGCCAACATCATCATTGAAAAGAGAACGTTTCCTCCATCAAGCAGTTGACTGCGTGCGTTTTTTTCTGACATTTTTTTGTTGCTCCCTTTTGATGTAGTGATACATCTCCACTGAACATATGTCGGCATCTCGTGTTAGGCATTCCATATTTTGTGCAAAGTATGT
>JBEAXB010000216.1:0-2842 GCA_041160045.1 Actinomycetota bacterium | reverse complement strand
CGCATTCAAGGTAGGTGAAGTCGATGCCGTTCGCGGTGACGGTGTGTGTGGTGATCTCATGGGCCATGAGAAAAAGGTACTCGGGGAGGGTGCGACAGGCGTCACTCAAACTTTTTGTGTACTTCCTGAGCGAACATGCGTAGCGTTGCCGAGATGGGGGCATCAATATGTTGAACGTGACATTCCACGGCGTGCGTGGTTCGACGCCCTGCCATGGCCCATCCACCGTCAGGTACGGCGGCAATACCGCATGTGTTTCGGTTGAAGCAGATGGACAGCGCCCCTTGCTCCTCGACCTCGGTACTGGTCTTCGTTATTTCGGAAAGAAATTGTTGGCTGCCTCTACTGCGCCACTGAATGCCGTCGCGTTGGTAACACATCTGCATTGGGATCACATTCAAGGTCTTCCTTTTTTTACGCCAGCGTTGAACCCTGATGCTCGTCTCGAAATGTTTGGTCCTTGCCAGGAAGATGGCACGAGTTTTATGGAGTCGGTCAAGAGTGTTGTCCGTCCTCCCACTTTCCCCGTCGATCTTTCAGGACTCCGCGGTCGTTTTTCATTTCACGATGTCGCCGACAGCAATTTCATGATTGATGGCTACTCAGTGAAGTCACGATTGGTTCCACACATTGGCCCCACCGTTGGTTATCGCATCGAGTTCGGTGGAGTGTCGGTTGCATACATCTCCGACCATCAACAGCCGATCGATGGTGCGTTCGTTGTGCCAGATGGCGTGCGCGAACTTGCCGAAGGTGTCGACTTGTTGATTCACGATGCTCAGTACACACCGACCGAGTTCAAAACTAAGGCTCACTGGGGTCATTGCACCGCTGAATTCGCTGTTGGTATCGGCATGGCATGTGGTGCGAAACGGGTCGCCCTCTTTCACCACGACCCCGAGCGAACCGATGACGAACTCGACAACACTTCTGCATGTTCTGCCTCGGCTGGCACAGAGGTTTTCGTGGCTCGCGAGGGCGCAACAATCAACTTGTAGCGGTCACGGTCTACTGTGGACACGTGACACAAACATTTGACTCCGCCCAATTTCGCAGCGTGCTCGGGCATGTGCCTACCTCGGTTGTTGTTGTCACGGGTGTCAACTCTGCGGGTACTCCCTTTGGCATCACGATTGGTTCATTCACCTCTGTCTCGCTCGATCCGCCCCTTGTCGGATTTTTTCCCGGCATCAATTCGAAGTCATGGGCATCGATCCGTGAGTCGGGAAATTTCTGTGTGAATGTTCTCGGAGCCGCGCAAGAAGAACTCTGCTGGAGATTTGCAAAGGAAGGCGACGACAAGTTTGCCGGTCTCGAATGGACAGCAACGGCTGGTGGAAGCCCGATGTTGCCCGGTTGCATTGCATGGATTGATTGTGCTCTTGAATCTGAGAACCCTGCAGGTGATCATTCGTTCGTGGTTGGTCGAGTGGCTTCCCTCGGTCATGCAGATGCAGCCGAAGATGCCATGGTGTTCTTTCGCGGCAAAGTGTCAAGCGTGAAGCACGTTGGATAATCCCGAATTCATCGCGCGTCTCGGCGCCGCTGCAGTCGGATCAGTGCTCGCACTTGCTGGCGCGAACAAGGTCACCGCATGGAAACAATGGCGGGAAAATGCATCCCGACAACACTTGTGGACTGCAGTCGCGTTCGCTGTGCCGATGCTCGAACTTGTTCTTGGTGCTGCACTCATCGTTCTGAAGCCCGCTCCAATCACCCTTGGCCTTTCCACACTGTTGCTCGTGGTGTTCACGTCGTTTCTTGCCGTGCAGGTTCTGGTCAAATCCGAGGTGCCGTGTGCATGTTTCGGTGCACGCAGCAACAAGCCCCCAACTCGGCGCGACGTTGGGCGCAATCTCTTGATGATTGCCGTGCTGTTTCTTTCAGCAGCACTTAGCCAGTAGCGGTTACTTCACGCAGTCAATGGCAAACGACAAGGTGCGAGCTTCGTCGCGCCATTGTTCGTAGCGGCCAGATGGGCCACCATGGCCAGCTCCCATTTCGCAACGAAAGACAACTGTCGTTTGTGGAGACTCGTGACGCATACGGGCAACCCATTTTGCCGGCTCGTGGTAACTGACACGGGGGTCGTTCAGGCCGGCGGTGACATACAACTGCGGGTACTGCACAGCAACCGTATTGTCGTACGGCGAGTAGCCAAGCATGTATGTGGCGAATGGTTCGACGCGCGGGTCACCCCATTCTTCCCATTCGGTGACTGTGAGTGGCAATGATGGATCGCTCATCGTGCTCACAATGTCGACAAACGGAACTTCGGCGATTGCACCAGCAAATCGTTCGGGCGCAATTGTGATGCTCGCACCGACAGCAAGGCCGCCGGCACTGCCACCACGCACGACAATTTTGTCACCGTTGCACATGTTGTTCTCTGACAAGTGGGTCGCGCATGCGATGGTGTCGAGGAAGGTGTTGCGCTTCTTCAGGAACTTGCCATTCAAATACCAGTCGCGGCCCATCTCGCCTCCACCACGAGGGTGAGCCAGTGCCCACACCCAGCCGCGGTCGAGCAGCGAGAGTCGGGCGACGGAGAACCATGGTGGAACCGAAATCTCATACGACCCATAGACATACAACAGGGCAGGCGCAGTGCCGTCTGTCGGTGTGTCGCGATGCCGAACAATGTCAACTGGCACCTGCACACCGTCGTGTGATGTTGCCCACGTGCGTTCAGAGACATATAGAGACAGATCCGCAGAGGGAACCTCGGTTTGTTTGAGGGTTTCAAGGCCGGTTCCGCTCAATGGGTACCACGCGGTGGTGGCGGGACTGGTCAAGGATTGATACGAGAGTCGAATGCCTTGGGTGTCGTAATCAGGGTTTG
>JBEAXB010000039.1:0-11650 GCA_041160045.1 Actinomycetota bacterium | reverse complement strand
CCCCGATTCGTTCTCATACGACGAAGTATCCAAACGGGCGTCCGATCTTGCGGACAATGCGAACGGAGTGTGGATTTTTGTACTTATCTTCGTTGTCGTTATCGGAGCGCCGATTATCGAAGAAATTGTGTACCGCGGTGTTCTGCAGCCAGGCCTTGTGGCCACATGGGGTCCGCGGGCAGGGCTCTGGTTCACAGCCATGCTGTTTGCTGCGATTCATTTTCAGCCCATTGAATTTCCTGGCCTGCTCTCATTTGCCTTGGTGCTGGGGTGGGCACGACAAAGTACTGACAGACTGGGCCTGTCTGTTGTCACGCATATGGCCTTTAATGCCGCCGGACTATCGCTTGTCTTCATCATCTAGGAATTTATGAATATTGAAATTGACACCTTGGAAAACGAAGTGACCGAGGAGGAAACATCGTCGTCGCGCTCAAGTGATTGGCCAGAGACGTTCAAGTCGATGAGCACAACCGCAATCGTGCTTGGTGCCACCTTGCTGATTGTGTCGGCATTGCATCCCGAACTGATCCTGCGTAACAACACACCAACGGGTGGCGACATGGGTGCGCACGTGTGGGGCCCTGCGTATTTGCGCGATGTTTTGTTGCCACATTGGCGACTCACCGGGTGGAGTATGGATTGGTATGCAGGTCTCCCTGCGTACCGGTTCTACATGGTGGTGCCCGCGCTTGCCATCGTGCTTCTCGATGTGGTGATGCCTTATGGCATCGCATTTAAGTTGATTGTTGTCCTTGGTCTTGTCGCGTTCCCGCTGGCTGCGTACCTGATGGGACGCATTGCCAAATTGATGTACCCATTGCCCGAACTGATGGTCATTGGCGCCACGATGTTCCTCTTCGACGAGAGCTTCACGATTTACGGTGGCAATATTCCTTCGACAATGGCAGGGGAGTTCTCACATTCGATTGCTCTTATGTTGTCTCTTGTTGGGCTTGGTTTATTCGCGCGAGGCCTTGATGATGGCAAGTATCGCGGCTGGGCTGCGGTCTTCATTGCGCTTTCCGCACTGAGCCACGGCATTGTTCTGATCTTTGTTTTCGGTGGTGCACTCGTCATGTTGCTGATGCGTCTTGATCGTCAGCGTCTGCGCTTTGGCGTCACCACGTTGTTGTGTGCCGTTCTGCTGTCGGCTTTCTGGGTGGTTCCGTTTCTCGGTGGACACTCGTTCATGACCGACATGAAATACGGATCTGAACCAGGTGGCGGGTCATTCAAGACGATGTGGGACATGTATTTCCCATTGAGCACCACATTCGACATTCTGCTCATGGGGCTTGCCATCATTGGTTTTGCTGGTTCCGTCATGCGCAAGCGTTTTCTTGGCATATGGATGGGCGTGTACATCGTCGTCTTGATGATTGGCGTCAAGGTTGCTCAAGGAGGATTGCCGGTCATCGGTTTGTTGTGGAATCCGCGCATCCTTCCGTTCATCTACCTGCTGCGTTACATGCTTGCCGCAATTGGCGCATACGAGTTGGTCATTTTCCTGCGTCGTTCCATTCAGGTGCAACGCAACCCGTTGCAAATGCCTTCACCGCACACAGTGAACACATCGACATCAATGTTGTGGGCTGCGGCAGTGTTTTGCCTCGTCGTTCTTGGTGTTCGCTACCAGAGTCTCCCGTTCGCCAAACTTCAGACCAAGGGTTCGAGTACGTCCTATGTGTGGGGACCATTGTCGTTTCCCTCAACTCGTGCATTCTCCGATGGGTGGGCCCGTTGGAACTTCGAGGGGTACGAAGGCAAGACCACCTACGGCGAATATCGCGCCGTTGTCGACACCATGGATCGACTGGGCGCCGATCCTGCACACGGTTGTGGCCACGCTCTGTGGGAAAACAACTCCGACTTGAACAAGTACGGAACAACAATGTCCCTCATGCTGTTGCCATATTGGACAAAGGGTTGCATCGGTTCGGTCGAAGGTTTGTTCTTCGAAGCAGCAGGAACAACGCCATACCATTTCATTGCTGCTGCTGCGCTTTCAAAGCAGAGCAGCAATCCGGTGCGCGAACTTCATTACGACAACCTCGACATGACAAAGGGCGCTGCGTACATGCGGATGCTCGGAATTCGTTACTACATGGCGTACACACCAGAAGCCGTTGCAAAAGCTGACGAACAAGCCGATCTTGAAAAAGTGAGTACTTCTGGTCCGTGGAACATCTATGAAATAGTCGACACCACCACTGTCGAACCTTTAAGTGTGCAGCCAGTCATTGTGAACAAGCGTTCCGGTGACTTGCGTGAGCGGTGGCTAGAAATTGGTTCGTCGTATTTCCAGCACACAGATGAATGGGCTGCATTGCCCGTTGCAGACGGCCCCGAATCATGGCAGCGCATCAATATCGAGACAGATGCTGCGCGCGTGGTTGGTACACCTGGTGCTCCTGGTCGGGAAGTCGACATCGTGGTGCCGACAGCAAAAACTCCGATTACGCCTGTTGCCATCGATCCGGTTGTCGTGTCCGATGTCGTGGTGAAAGACGAGTCAGTGTCATTCACTGTTGATCGCATTGGTGTTCCTGTTTTGGTCAAGGTGAGTTACTTTCCGAACTGGACAGTGTCGGGTGCGTCGGATATCTACCGCGCAGCGCCGAACATGATGGTGGTCGTTCCCACTTCGAAGAACGTCACGTTGTCCTACGAACCATCCGGGCTCGACAGGTCGTCGTATCTGCTCACATTGGGCGGAATGGTCATGGCCTATTTCCTCTTCCGTCGCAGGTTTCATTACGGAGACTCAATGCCAGAGCGTTTTGTACTCGAAGAGGAAATTGTCCTTCTCGAGGAGGACACCTCCGATAGCGTCGAACAACAATGAACACAGACCCCATGGTGCTTGACCGAATTGTCAAGGCTTATGACATCCGGGGGACCACTCCCGACCAAATGAACGATGAAGTTGCGTACGCACTCGGAGTTGCCTTTGCTGATTTCGTTGCTGCACCGTTGGTCATTGTTGCTCGCGACATGCGCACAACAGGAGAATCCCTAGTTGCCGCCTTTTCCGACGGAGTCACCTCACGCGGGGTGAATATTCTGAATCTCGGCCTAGCCAGCACAGATCTTGTGTATTTTGCTGCCGGATCACTCAACGCACCGGGCGCAATGTTCACTGCATCGCACAACCCAGCTGAATACAACGGCATCAAGTTTTGTTTGTCGGGTGCTCGACCTGTCGGAATCGACACGGGCCTCGCAACGATTCGCGATGTCGCAAAGACAGTTCTCGCAGGCAATGGTCCGTCGCCAGTAGCGGCAAAAGGTTCGATTTCGGAACGTGACATGCTCGACGAATTCGCCGATCACGTTGTGTCATTCATCGATGTCAATGCATTGAAGCCGATGAAAGTCGTCGCAGATACCGCAAACGGCATGGGTGGGCTCATCGTGCCGGTTGTGTTCGATCGCCTGCCGATGATGCAACTCGAAGTGATGTACCCAGAACTCGATGGCAGTTTTCCCAACCACCCGGCTGACCCGATTCAGCCAGCAAACCAGCGCGATTTGCAGGCTCGGGTCACAAGTGGCGGTTTTGACGTGGGTCTTGCATTCGACGGTGATGCCGACAGAGTGTTTGTCGTTGATGAAAAAGGTCGAGGATTATCCGGATCAACGACGACGGCAATTCTGGCCGCCGCGGTGCTGCGCAAAAATCCCGGTGCAACAGTGCTGTACAACCTGATTTGCTCCCGTTCGGTGCCCGAAGTGATTCGCGAGAATGGCGGAGTTCCTGTGCGTACCAAGGTGGGTCATAGCAACATCAAGCAGGTCATGGCCGAAACCGGGGCAGTCTTTGGTGGCGAGCATTCGGCGCACTATTACTTCCTCGATAATTTCCGTGCTGACTCAGGCATTATCGCCACGATGTTCATGTTGCAGGAATTGTCGCGTGCCGAGATGCCATTGTCCGAATTGCGCCGGCCTTTCGAACGATATGAAGCAAGCGGAGAAATCAACACGAGCGTTGCTGATGCAGATTTTGTGATGAAGGCCGTCGCCAAGGTGTACGAGGCATATTCCCAGGACTGGGTTGATGGGCTCACCGTTGATTGCGGAGACTGGTGGTTCAACCTGCGGGCCTCGAATACCGAGCCATTGCTGCGTTTGAACCTCGAAGCCTCATCTCGCGATGACTGTGACGAACATGTCGCTGAAGTGCTGTCGCTTGTGACATCACTCTGAGAGTGGAAAGATAGAGCCATGACCATCGACCACGCACTTCTCGACATCCTTGCTTGCCCTGAAGACAAAGGGCCACTGTTCTACATCGAGTCTGAATCACTGTTGTACAACCCACGCCTCACGCGGTCGTATCCGGTTGTCAAGGGCATCCCGGTCATGTTGATCGAGGAATCCACCCAGGTGTCAGAGTCCGAGCACACACGTTTGCAGGCTCTGATTGCCGCCGAGGGCATTAAACCCACCTTCACTCGCTGACCTGAGTACACTCGAGCCTTGATCGGGCTGATCAGAGCGGTGCCAGTAGGCCCCAGCCCCTCATTCTTTAGATCACCCCAAGGAGTCCCTATGTCCTCTCTCGCCGATCGTCGCGATTATCGCGTCGCCGACCTCAGTCTTGCCCCATTTGGCCGCAAGGAAATCCATCTCGCAGAACATGAAATGCCCGGCCTTCGTTGGTTGCGCAAAGAATTCGGCGCATCAAAGCCATTGAAGGGCGCCCGCATCTCGGGTTCTCTGCATATGACGATTCAGACCGCTGTTCTCATCGAAACACTTGTTGAGCTTGGTGCAGAAGTGCGCTGGGCAAGCTGCAATATCTTTTCCACACAGGATCATGCAGCAGCAGCAGTTGTTGTCGGGCCACACGGCACCGAAGCAGATCCGCAAGGTGTTCCAGTGTTTGCTTGGAAGGGTGAAACCCTCGAGGAATATTGGTGGTGCACCGAGCAGATGATGACATGGGCCGATGGAGACCTGCCGAACATGATCCTCGACGACGGCGGCGATGCAACATTGCTCGTGCACAAGGGTGTCGAGTACGAAAAGGCTGGCGCAGTACCAGACCCGATGTCGGCATCAAACCCAGAGCTCGCACTTGTTCTTGGTTTGCTTCAGCGCACGCTGAAAACAGATCCCACCAAGTGGACCAAGATGGCCAAGTCCATCAAGGGTGTCACCGAAGAGACCACCACCGGTGTCAAGCGTTTGTACAAGATGTTCGAAAAGAACGAACTTCTTTTCCCTGCAATCAACGTGAACGACAGCGTCACGAAGAGCAAGTTCGACAACCTCTACGGTTGCCGTCACTCACTCATCGATGCAATCAACCGCGCAACCGACGTGATGATTGCTGGCAAGCTCGCAGTTGTTTGTGGCTACGGAGACGTTGGCAAGGGATGTGCACAAAGCCTTCGCGGCCAGGGTGCTCGCGTCATCATCACCGAAATCGACCCAATCAACGCTTTGCAGGCTGCGATGGAAGGCTACGAAGTCAACACCATCGAGTCGGCACTTGGTGAAGCAGACATTTTTGTCACTGCAACCGGTAACGAAGCAATCATCACTGCAGCACACATGAGCGGCATGAAGCACAATGCGATTGTTTGCAACATCGGCCACTTCGACAATGAAATCGACATGGCCGGTCTTGCTCGCAGCGGAGCGACTCGCGATGAGTTGAAGCCAGGTACAGATCTTTGGACCTTCCCTGATCGTCATGCAGTCATCGTGTTGGCAGAAGGCCGTTTGGTCAACCTTGGTTGCGCAACAGGTCACCCGAGCTTCGTGATGAGCTGTTCGTTTTCAAACCAAGTGATTGCCCAGATCGAGTTGTGGACCAACTTGCAGGCATATCCATTGGGTGTGTACGTACTTCCGAAGCACCTCGACGAAAAGGTGGCGTTTGCCCACCTCGAAGCCCTTGGTGTGAAGCTCACGCAACTCACTGATGAGCAGGCCGATTACATGGACATGAACCCATCAGGTCCGTTCAAGCCAGAGCATTACCGCTACTAAAACGAAGACACAAAAGGCCGGAACGACATTGTCGTTCCGGCCTTTTGCATGTGCGGACTATTGCTCGAGTGCTTCGCCCACTGCAGCCTCGACTTCGCTCGGCGACATCTTGAACAATCGCAAGGTGATCTGCACGAGCGGGCCGATACCGAAGGCAAAGATAAATGTTCCGAGGCCAAGTGATCCGCCCAGGAAAATACCGATGACCATCACAGTGATTTCCACGATGGTGCGGGCTAATCGCACGCTGACGCCGAACCGTTTGTTAATGCCGAGCATGAGTCCATCGCGTGGGCCAGAACCAAGCTCTGCACCGATGTAGAGCCCAGAGCCAGCAGCGATGAATAGCAGTCCCGCGAGGAGATACAGGACGCGCACAATCAAAGAGTTCGTCTCGGGGATTGCATCCTGCATGACATTTTCCACGAGCCCAATTTCCACTGCGTTCAACAGGGTTCCAAGACCCGGACGAAGACGGAAAGGAATCCAGAGAATCAGCACAAAGAATGAAACGACGATGAGAACAGTGCCGAGTTTCCAACCAGTGTGCTCAGAGACCCCCTGGTGAAAGACATCCCGTTCCGAAACAGGCAAGGCCAGCAACACATCTGAGGAGGCGTTCGGCAAACCGTTCCTTGAGGGGGCGAAGAACGGAGGAGGTGCTCATGGAGTTACACCGTACCGAACCAATGTGGTCGGCAACGGGACAATTGATTCGGGTGGTGACAATCGGTGTTGCGCCGCACGAGGGCGATACGCGCGAGTTGGTGCTTTCACTGAAGTACAACCATCAGAAACAGAATGCTTTGCTTCTTGCGCGCATCGTGGTGCCGTTTCTTCCGATCACGAACAGTGGCGACACTGTGGTGACGTGGGCACCCACAACGCCGGCTCACCGACTCGAACGAGGCATGGATCATGCCGAACTCATCGCCCGCCATGTTGGCGCATTGAGCAGTGTTCGGTGCAGAAAATTGCTGCGACGCGTGAACAACGAATCACAGACCGGATTCACTCGAAGCGAGCGATTGATTCGCCCTGAGTTTGTTGCCAGACCGCTACGCAGATCGACCAATATCGTGGTGATTGATGATGTGGTGACAACGGGTGCGACATTCAGAGCCGCAGCACATGCATTGGTGTTGGCAGGAGCTCAATCCGTGACATGCATTGCGCCGTCGCGAACAGTGTGATGACTACAACCCGGTGAGGGTGCGAGCGTGTGCAATCGCAGCACGTGAATCCTCGGCAACGTGGACTCCGTGCATGCCCAATGCAGTGGCCGCATGAACATTTGCCTCTAGGTCGTCGAGAAATGCCGTGCGGGTAGGGGTCGCATTCAAGCGCTCCATCGTGAGTTCGTAGATTCGCGGGTTTGGCTTGCGAATGCCGACTTCATGGCTGTCGACGATGGTGTCAAAAATCGAAGCGAAGTCCATGAGGGGCCACCACCACTCGCGAAACTCGAGAACATTGTTCGTGAGGATGCCGATGGGGATCTGTGCATCTTTCAGGTCGTGAATAAAAGCAACCATGGCTTCATTCAATTGAAAATTGAATGGGGAGTTGCCGCTTTCAGCAGGTTGATCTGGAGGGACGGTTGCCACGATTCCTGCAGCATCCAACTTTTCCTTCGTGATTGCCCTGCACTCGGCAAACGTGATTTCACCGCGCTCCACTCGGTGCCACTGGTGGTCGGTATCGAGGTGGTGGGGACCCATCACGATCTCAGCCACGATGGCGGGGTCGTGGTCGGGGTAGCGGCGAGTGAAATCTCGCGGTCCACCATTGCGCATGATGACGCCGCCAAGGTCGAAAATCACTGTGTCAACTGCTCTGAGGCTCATAAGGGACAATTCTTGCCATGTTCTTACCGTTGCGGCGAACTGGGTCGGGCGGGGGGCGCAGGTAGGCTTGATCACTGCATGGCTATTCTCGATCGCGTACTTAGAGCTGGTGATGGCAAGAGGGTCAAAGCCCTCTCCGGACTTGTTCCCGACATCAATGCTCTGATCCCGACCATGTCGGCATTGTCAGACGACGCCCTGCGCGCAAAGACCGGTGAGTTCCGTTCCCGTCTCGAGCGTGGCGAGGAACTGGACGATCTCTTGGTTGAAGCCTTCGCTGTGATGCGTGAAGCGTCTGGCCGAGTCATTGGGCAGCGCCATTTCGACGTTCAGTTGATGGGCGGAGCAGCTCTACATTTTGGTTGGGTAGCCGAGATGAAGACAGGCGAGGGCAAGACACTTGTTTCTACATTGCCTGCGTATCTGAACGGATTGACCGGCAAGGGCGTCCATGTCATCACCGTCAACGATTACCTCGCTCGCTTCCATGCTGAGTGGATGGGCCGTATCCATCAATTCATGGGCCTGAACGTTGGACTCGTTATTCCGGGACTGCGCGAGACTCCGGCAGAAAAGCGTCATGATTACGCCTGCGACATCACATACGGCACGAATAACGAATTCGGGTTTGATTACTTGCGCGACAACATGGCTGGCTCTCTCGACGACAAGGTGCAGCGTGGCCACAATTTCGCAATTGTCGACGAAGTAGACAGCATCCTGATCGACGAAGCCCGTACACCTCTGATCATCTCGGGCCGTATTGCCGACGCAGCAGCCATGTATTACAAGTTTGCATCCATCGTGCGCATATTGACTCGCGATGTTGATTACGAAGTCGAAGAAAGCAAGCGGATTGTCGTTCCTACCGAAACCGGCATCGAAAAAGTTGAAGAACAACTTGGGCTCGAGAACTTGTACGACGCAGTGCAGCAGAACCTTGTGCACCAGTTGGCAGTTGCTCTGCGTGCCAAAGAGTTGTACCGCCGCGACAAGGATTACATCGTTGACTCCGGCGAAGTAAAGATCGTCGATGAATTCACTGGCCGAATCCTCGAGGGTCGTCGTTGGAGCGAAGGAATTCACCAGGCAGTCGAAGCCAAAGAGGGCGTTCGCATCAACGAAGAGAACCAGACACTGGCGACAATCACACTGCAGAACTATTTCCGCATGTACAAAAAGTTGTCGGGTATGACCGGTACGGCGCAAACAGAAGCTGCCGAGCTTGTCAACACATATTCCTTGCAAGTGGTGCCTATTCCTACCAACCGCAGCGTCGTGCGCGTGGATGAGCCAGACCTCATCTACAAATCTGAACACTCGAAGTTCGAAGCCGTCATCAAAGACATCACTGAACGTCATGCGAAGGGTCAGCCAATTCTTGTCGGCACCATCAGTGTTGAAAAGAGCGAGTATCTTGCTCGCGAGTTGGCCAAGCGCGGCATTCGTCATGAAGTACTGAATGCAAAGCAGCACACCCGTGAGGCCCAGATTGTTGCCCAGGCAGGTCGGCTCGGAGCAGTCACTGTCGCAACAAATATGGCTGGCCGAGGTGTCGACATTCTCCTTGGTGGAAACCCCGAACTTCTTGCCCGCGAGCAGGTGCTCTCCGAAGGTGTCGACCCAACTCTGTTGGTCGACGATTTCGCTCTGCCTGCACCAATCGACGAAATGCCCGAAGAGTTTCAGGCCGAACGCACGGCTGCTCTCGCGCGTTACGAAGCACTGCTTCCGATTCTCAAGGCACAGTGCAAGGAAGAAGGCGACAAAATTCGCGCCATTGGCGGTCTGTATGTTCTCGGCACCGAACGCCACGACAGCCGTCGTATCGACAACCAGCTACGTGGCCGTTCCGGGCGTCAGGGCGACCCAGGAGCAAGCCGCTTCTATCTCAGTCTTGAAGATGAACTTCTGCGTTTGTTCGCCACCGGTGCACTCAGTTGGGTGATGGGCCGTGCGCTTCCAGATGATGAAGCAATCGAAGCAAAGATGGTGTCGAAGGCGATTGAACGGGCACAAACAACCGTCGAGCAACGCAACGGCGAGATCCGCAAGAACGTGCTCAAGTACGACGAAGTCATGAACGAACAGCGCAAGGTCATCTATATGCGCCGCGATCAGATTCTGTCGGGCGTAGATCTGAAGGCTGCTGCCATGGAATATCTTGCCGAGGCAGTTGATTCGCTCATCGAGACGCATTGCGTGTCAGAGGCAAGCGATGAATGGGACGTCGATGGTTTAGCTCTCGAACTCGGAAGTTACTGGCCTTCTTCGATCACGCTGGAACAGATGGAACAGTGCAACGGCACTGATGGCATCTACGACCTCGTCATGGCCGATGCAAATGCGCATTACCAGCGTCGTGAAGAAGAACTCGGCTCCGAGGCTCTGCGCCACATCGAGCGTCAAGTCATGCTCAGCATCATCGACCAGCGTTGGCGCGAGCATCTTGAAGAGATGGATTACCTCCAAGAAGGAATCAACCTTCGTGCGGTTGGTCAAAAAGACCCATTGACCGAATGGCAGCGTGAGGGTTACGAGATGTTCGGTCAGATGATGACCGGTATTGCTCAAGACTTCGTGCGCTACGTGATGCATGTTCAGGTTGTCAACGAAGATCAGCCTGCTGTCACCGTGGAAAATCTCACTGAGACCAGCTACGAAGACGTCACAGAAGATGCATTCCACGCGGCGGCACTTGCAGGCGGCGATATCGATCCTGCATTGTTGGCATCGAACGACGAAGAAGAAGTGCGCAAGCCAATCGTGAAGGATGCAAACGACTGGGCAAACACGCCACGCAACGCAGCATGCCCGTGTGGATCTGGGCGTAAGTACAAGGTGTGTCACGGCTCTGCAGCCTGACCACCTCTACAGCGGACAACACTTCCATGCGTGACTTCACATCAGACCTGCGTGAAATAGCTCGCCGTCTGGCCGAGGCATACGAATACCTCCATATCGATCAAACGCGCGCTCGCGTTTCCGAATTGGAAATCGAAGTATCGCGTCCCGACTTGTGGGACGACCAGAACAAAGCAAAGCAGATCAATGCCGAATACTCTGCTCTTCGCGGTGATCTCGACATCTATCAATCGCTGCACGATGAAATCGAAGACCTCGAAGTGCTGCATGAACTGGCCCGTGAAGTCGATGACGAATCGCAAGAAGCAGAAATCGCAGCAGGCATTGCCAAAGTCGCTGCTTCGCTCGGAGTGCTCGAGATGCGCAGTCTCTTCACCGGCGAACACGATGTCAACGACGTCATCGTGCAGATCAATGCGAAGGATGGCGGAGTCGATGCCCAGGACTGGGCAGAGCTCTTGTTGCGCATGTACACACGATGGGCCGAAAGAAAAGGCTACGAAGTCGAAGTCAATGATTTGAGCCCCGGAACAGAAGCAGGCATCATGTCTGCCGAATTCACAATCAAGGGTCGATACGCCTACGGCTTCATGACATCAGAGCGCGGCACGCACCGTCTGGTTCGCATCAGCCCCTTCGACAACCAGGGCCGTCGTCAAACAAGTTTCGCAAGCGTGCAAGTGTGGCCGATGCTCGATGCTCCAGACATCGAAGTCAACGAGTCAGAGATTCGTATGGAAGTGTTCCGTGCCTCGGGTGCCGGTGGTCAGCACATCAACAAGACATCGTCTGCGGTGCGTCTGATCCATGAACCAACCGGTGCAGTCGCTTCGAGCCAGGAAGAGCGCAGCCAATTGCAGAACCGGGAAAAAGCGATGACGCGACTCAAGGCGATGATTGTTGCCAAGATCGAAGAAGAACATCAGGCCGAA
>JBEAXB010000038.1:0-6745 GCA_041160045.1 Actinomycetota bacterium | reverse complement strand
GATGGAGCTCTCGTGGGCGGCGCCAGCATCGATCCCGACGAATTCGCTCGCATCGTCCAGTACAGATTGCATTAGTCACCGTGTCGCTTTCTTCTGAATTAATCGCAACAGTCGAGTCGGAAGTAGCGACGGCAACGTCCATTGAAGGCAAGTCGCCGCGGCAACTTGCTTGGCTGCGTTTTCGCAAGGACAGACTCGCGTTTGTGGCTGCTGGTGTCATCGCTTTCTACGTGTTGGCAGCTTTGTTTGCCCCAGTGATCTGTGCCGTTCTCGGCATCAGCCCATACACGCTCGATGGTCAGGCGCTCAATGATTACGGACTTCCCAATGGACCATTCGGAGGAATCTCAACGGCTCATTGGCTAGGCGTCGAGCCCGGAACGGGTCGAGACATCCTGGCTCGATTGCTCTACGGTGCGCGTGTATCTCTCGGAGTCGGTTTTGTCGGCACCATGTTGGCCACGTCCATCGGAGTAGCCCTTGGTGTGGTGGCCGGCTACAAACGCGGCAAAGTAGATGCGGTGATCGCTCGCATGACAGACCTCACGCTCGCGTTCCCATCTTTTCTTTTGATCATCGCGCTGACACGTCCCTTTACGCAACGGCTGGAGTCTCTCGGTATTCCCGAGGGGAACCCAGCACGCCTGACATACATCGTTCTTGTGCTCAGTCTCTTTGGCTGGGTGTATGTGGCGCGGGTGGTGAGGGGTCAAACCCTTTCGCTGCGTGAGCGCGAGTTCGTAGAGGCCGCCCGCGCTAGTGGTGCCGGTACAGGCCACATTGTGTTCAGACAGTTATTGCCGAACTTGTGGGCGCCAATCATCGTGATCATCTCGCTCAGCCTTCCTGGCTATGTTGCAACTGAGTCCACACTGTCGTTTTTGGGGCTTGGCTTAGAGGCCCCGGCCGCTTCCTGGGGCGTGATGCTTGGTGATTCGGTCCGCTATTACCGAGCAGACCCTACGTATCTATTCATCCCCGGAATAGCCCTCATTATCTTGGTTTTGGCCTTCAACATCTTGGGCGACGCCATCCGCGACGCCCTCGACCCCAAGTCCGATCGGCAGAATTTGCTGTAGTACTCTCTTGAAGCCTTGTGAAACACAAGACATGAAGGGGAGAATCTCATGAATAAGCGTCGTTTAGGTGCTGTCAGTTTTGCTCTCGTTGCATCGTTAGTTGCCGCAGCGTGCGGTGGCAGCGATAGCAGCGGCAGCGAAGGTGGCACACCAACCAAGGGTGGAACAATCCACATCTTGACTAGTGGAGAGCAAATTGCTCACCTCGACCCACAACGTAACTACACCGGAACCGATATGGCATTCGCTGGATCAACGATGCAACGCACGTTGACCAGTTATAAGTATGCAGAAGGTGATGCAGGCTCAGAAGTAACTGCTGACCTTGCCACCGACACCGGAACAGTGACCAACTCTGGAAAGACATGGGCCTTCACACTTCGTGACGGTTCAACCTTTGAAGATGGCTCAGCAATCACATGTGCCGACATCGCGTACGGTGTCTCACGTACGTTTGCAACAGATGTCATCACCGACGGCCCAACCTACGCAATGAGCTATCTCGATGTAGCCGATTACCCAGGTCCGTACACGGCAACTGCTGCACAGCAGGCTTCATTCGATAAGGCTGTTGCGTGTGACGGTGCAAATATCACTTTCAATCTGAAAGTGCCAGTTGCAGACTTCAACTACACAACCACTCTTCTTGCTTTTAGCCCAGTGCCAAAAGCCAAGGACACCGGAGAAAAGTATGACATGTCACCTGTTGCATCTGGTCCGTACAAGATTGAAAGCTACGAAATCGGCAAGTCACTCGTACTCGTTCGTAACGAAGCTTGGTCAAAGGATTCAGATCCGATTCGCAGCGCAAATCCAGACTCGATCATCTACGAATTTGGTCTTGAAGAAGCAGTCATCGATGAGCGTCTTATCAAGGACGCTGGCGATGACCAGTTCGCAGTTTCAGAAGGCATTCAGCCAGAGAATCTCCAGACAATCTTCGAAGATGATGCCTTCAAGGATCGCCGCGTTGATTACTACGATCCATTTGTTTCGTACACCAACCTCAACGTCAAGAATCTTTCTTGTCTCGATGTTCGTAAGGCCATCTACCTGTCGCTTGACCGCGATGCCCTGCGCAAAGCAGGCGGCGGACCGTACACAGGTGACTATGCAGACGGATTCGTCAAGCCAGCGCTTGCTCTCGACTATGCAAAGTCTAAGAACACCGAAGGTCTGAACGAAGACGGAACTGCAAACGTCGAAGCCGCACAAGCAGCGATGGATGCAGCTGAAACCAGCTGCCCAGACGTTGCTCAGCGCGCCAAAGACGGCCTTGCCTTCTACCACCCAGCTACTCCTGTATGGGAAAAGGCTCTTGCTATCTGGATTGATTCCATGGGCAAGGTTGGCATCAAGATCAAGGCAACTGCAGTCGAGCCAAGTGCTTATTGGCCAACAGTGATGAACCCAGAAACCGATTACGACATTGCTCGTGGCGGATGGGCTCCAGACTGGGCTAATGCTTCAACTGTCATTCCAGAACTCTTCACTACTGGTGGTGGTTTCAACCTCACACGTAACCAAGATGATCCTGGATACAAGGCATTCGAAGCAGCAAGCGATGCCGCAAAGGCAGAGCTTGATCGCACAAAGCAAGGCAAGATGTGGCAAGAGCTCAACCAAACAGTGGTTGACAACTTGTGGGCATTGCCAGGCACCTTCTTGAAAGCACAAAGCATGTGGGGCTCCAAAATTGGCAACACATACCAGTGGGGTCCATTCGGATCATTCAACTTCGGTGACTTGTACGTCAAGTCCTGATTAGGTCAATTGTTGAAAGGGGTGTTTGCGAAAGCAGACACCCCTTTTGGCTGTCCCGCCGCAATATGCTTGAGCTTCAGTCAAAGGTGATGTGTGTTTCTCTTTATCGTTAGAAGATTATTTTTTGCAGTAGTGCTTCTACTCGCTGTATCAATCTTCACCTATTTTATTTTCGCGATGTTGCCTGCGGATCCGGCCGCACTCACGTGCGGTAAGAACTGCAAGCCAGACATCATCGAAGCCAATCGCATCCGGCTTGGTTACGACAAGTCACTTGTCGAGCAATACTGGCTTTTCCTCAAAGGTATATTCGTTGGACGTGACTACGGGACTGGGGCCACTGCGTTTTCCTGTCCCGCGCCATCGCTCGGCTACTCCTTCGGACAGCACGATTGCGTCACAACGCTTATTGGCAAGACCTTCCCAGTCACTGCATATCTGTCGCTCGGAGCTTTTGTGTTGTGGATGTTTTTCGGAATCAGCCTTGGTTCCATCGCTGCCCTCAAAAAAGGAAAATGGCAAGACCGTTTGGCCACTGGTTTCAGCGCCGTCGGAGTCAGTCTTCCCACGTTCTACATCGGACTTTTGGTTTTGTTCTCCGTCGTCATTTGGTTGCAAATTCTTCCTTTTCCTTCCTACGAATCTCCATTTGATGATCCGATGAAATTTCTCTCCACCATGATTCTTCCGTGGCTCGTTCTTGCTGTTCTTTCTGCTGCGTCGTATACACGTCTCACTCGCAACGGCATGCTCGAGGCAATGAATGAGGACTTCGTTCGTCTGGGCGTGGCTAAGGGGCTCAAGCAGCGTGTAATCCTGCGTAAGTACGTGATGCGACAAGCACTCGTTCCGATTGTCACGATTGCCGGTCTCGACTTTGCCGGACTTCTCGGCGGGGCCATCATTACCGAGAGTGTCTTTTCGCTCCCAGGGATGGGTCGCATGTCTATTCGGGCAGTAGTTGACTCCGATCTCCCTGTCCTAGTCGGCACCACCATGGTTGCCGCAGTATTCATTGTTCTTGCAAACGTCGTTGTCGATATCGCCTATGGCTTCCTCGACCCTCGGGTACGGGTGAAGTAATGAATACCCACCACGACATCGTGCTCTCAGTTCAGAACTTGTCGGTCACCTTTGCCACGCCTGATGGTCTCGTGCGTGCAGTGACGGATCTGTCGTTCGATCTTCATCGTGGAGAAACTCTCAGCATCGTGGGGGAGAGCGGTTCTGGTAAGTCTGTTACCGCTGCGTCCATCATGCGTCTGAACAATTCAGGGACAGCTACCACCACCGGAAAGATCCTGCTGAACGGTGTCGATATTCTGACCGCAGACGAAGATGATGTCCGTGCCCTTCGCGGTCGTGAAGTGGCGATGGTCTTTCAAGATCCGATGTCCGCGCTTAACCCTTATTACACAGTGGGTGCCCAGATTGACGAGGCCTATTTCGTTCATCACCCCAACGCATCAAAGGCAGAAGCGCGGGCAGTCACACTTCACATGCTTCGCCGTGTGGGTATTCCAAACCCCGATGCACGTGTCAACGAATATCCGCACCAATTCTCGGGCGGAATGCGTCAACGCATTGTGATTGCTATCGCTCTCATCAATAATCCGAGTGTTCTCATTGCAGACGAACCAACCACCGCACTCGATGTGACTGTGCAAGCACAGATTCTGGATCTGATGTTGGAACTGCAACAAGAGTTCAACATGGCCATCATTCTTATTACGCACGACCTTGGCGTTGTCGCTGAAGTCGCACAAGAAGTCATCGTGATGTACGGGGGTCGTGTCGTTGAACAATCATCCGTCGAGGCGCTCTTTGCCGAACCTGTTCACCCATACGCCTCGGGCTTGTTGAACGCTGTGACGAGTCTTGAAAACACAGCACGCGGATCTTTGCAAACCATCCCAGGCGCTCCTCCCTCAATGATCGCCATTCCAACTGGTTGCTCATTTCATCCACGCTGTGAATTCAACGGCGGCGTTGGGTCTCTGTGCACCACGGAAGTTCCGCTACTGCGCACCGTGGGCAGCCATGGTTCCCAAACTGCCTGCCATCTATCGGACGAACAACTATTGAATCTTCGTCCTAGGAAGAGTGCTTAATGAGTGACATTATTCTCGAGGCTAAAAATCTGGTCAAGTATTTCGCCACAGGTTCAAGTGGATTGCTCGGTCGTCCTGACAAACAAGTGCAAGCTGTCGACGGTGTCTCTTTTTCTCTGCATCGCGGAACAACGCTCGGAATAGTCGGCGAGTCCGGTTGCGGAAAGTCGACCCTTGCCAGAGTTGTCACTAGGCTTCTCGAACCATCTTCTGGTTCGGTTGTTCTCGATGGTCAAGACATCACACACCTTGAAGGTAAGAAACTGCGAGTCATTCGACAAAAGTTGCAGATGATCTTTCAAGATCCGTACTCGTCATTGAACCCTCGTCACAGTGTTGGTCAAATCATTGCAACACCGATGCATGTGCAGCACACAATCTCTAAACGTGGCGAGAAGCCGCGAGTGCAAGAACTGATGGAGTTGGTCGGGCTCAACCCTGAGCATTACAACCGCTACCCACACGAGTTCTCTGGCGGGCAACGTCAGCGCATCGGAATCGCTCGTGCACTCTCGCTCAACCCTGCAGTCATCGTGGCCGATGAACCAGTGTCTGCCCTTGACGTTTCGATCCAAGCTCAGATCTTGAACTTGTTAGAAGGGCTACAGAAAAATCTCGGCTTGTCGTACATCTTCATTGCCCACGATCTATCAGTCGTTCGCCACATCGCCGATCAAGTAGCTGTGATGTACCTCGGCAAAATTGTCGAGCTGGGCCCTGCCTCCCAGGTCTACTCGTCTCCGGCGCATCCCTATACAAAGGCCCTGTTATCGGCCGTCCCTGTGGCCGATCCCGCTCACCGTGGAGGAGCCGGACGCATACGCCTGGTGGGCGATGTGCCGTCTCCCATCAACCCTCCTTCTGGATGTCGCTTCCGCACCCGTTGCTGGAAGGCGACTGACCTCTGTGCATCTACTGAGCCTGTCCTGATGCCTGATGCGGCTGGCAGGGTAGTGGCCTGCCATTTCCCCAATGAAGTGCCCGTCAGCGTGGGTAATGCCCCGTCATAGGGCGATAGCATTACAACTCGTGCGTTCCGTAGTTATGTACATCACTCTCGTGATCAATGTGATCTCCATGTTCTCTCTCATTGTGGGCGTCTTGCTTCACAGTGGTCAGGGTGGAGGGCTCTCCGACATGTTCGGTGGAGCCAGCGGAGCAGCCTTGGGTTCAGCAGCCGCTGAGCGCAATCTCAACCGCATTACCGCGGTGTTTGCAACGGTGTGGCTGTTCACAGTCATCGCTCTTGCATTCTTGCTCTCCAAGTAATTTCTTGGGAATCCGGGCGTTGCTCGGTAACCTATAGATTCCACGTCGAAGTGGCGAAATCGGCAGACGCACCAGCTTAAGGGGCTGGCGCCCATTGGGCGTGGGGGTTCAAGTCCCCCCTTCGACACTATTAAGCGGCGCTACGGCGCCGCTTTTTTGTTGCCCAAAGTGCCGTTCGAATGCATCAGGCCATGTCGTGGAGATGACGTTTGGCGGCAATGAAGTAAAGAGCTGTTCCAAGCATCAGTGCTCCGCCAACTGAGAATGTCAATGGGGCCGAATCGATGCCGCGGGCGATGATGCCTACAAAGAGAGCACCAAGAGGTGCAAGTCCGGTCATCAGAAGTGAATGAATGGCCATGACTCGACCCATCACATGTGGTGGGGTGTTGTTCTGAATCAATGTCTGGTTGAGGTTCATATAGAAGCCCCCGCAGATTCCCCACGCGAAGAGCAACAAGCCCATGGCCATGATGGATTGTGATTGTCCGAGGAGAATCTGGATGCTTCCACCGCCGCATA
>JBEAXB010000037.1:0-6761 GCA_041160045.1 Actinomycetota bacterium | reverse complement strand
AGTCAGTAGTGCAACGAAGCCGATGTAAATGGTCGACATCGGCTTGATTCCAGTTGATGGCAAGTTTTCAGCCTGAATTTTTACAGAGGATTCCGCTGCGGTATTTTCTGGAACAGAGGTTGACGTGGCCGACGGTTGGGTTGTCGTTGTCGCCGCGGGTGCGGAAGTTGTTGTCGTTGTCGCCGCAGTTGTAGAAGTTGTCGGTGCAGTTGTCGAAGTCGTCGTTGTTGTCGGTGCAGTTGTGGAGGTCGTCGTTGAGTCATTGTTCGGCACCACGGGTGCAGATGGCGTAGTTGCAGGATTTGCAGTCCATATCGCATAGAGCGTGAGATCAGATGCAAATCCGTAGGCCGCAACGTCGGTGTATTCAACAGTTCCCGTCGGTGTGGTGCTCCAACCAGCAAACGAGTACTCGCTGCGGGTGAATGCGTTTGGAGAAAGAGTCGAGGCGGTGTCGGAGGTCTGTGCCGGCATCGTTCCTGCTCCGCCGTTTGCGCGGAAGTCAACAGACTTGCCGAGTACTGATTGAAGAAGTACTAGTTCTGAACTAGGTGTTCGGACCTGATCCGATACCGCAATGTTGTCAAGCTCAAATCCACCTCCGACAAACTCAACCTTTGAAAACGACATCGAGCCACTTGCGTATACGTTGAGATATGCATGGGAGTAGATGTTCTGATTGACATTTGCTCTGGTGTACCCAAAGGGCAGGGAAGTCGGAGAGAGCGTCATGTGGTCTTTGGGGCGTCCGAAGTAGTAGCCCTTGTTGTATTGCGAACCGTCAATTGCATTGACGAATGAAGTGCCGGGATACGGGCTTGGTGGAAGCACACTATTTTCGAGTGTGCCACTGGTGTTTAACAATGTGTTGAGTGTCGTTGTTGTAAAGGTCGCAGTGAGGACATCGTTACCGCCGATCTTGCTGTACATCTTGACTTGATTGCCAGAGCTTCCGGCCGACCACCAGAACCCGAGATAACGAGCTTCGCTGTTGGCAGCAAAACTTAATGTCAACACCTGAGTACCCCATGCCGCCACAAATTTTGATGCTGCTCCGCCAACGGTGGGTTGATCTGAGGTGGTATTTGCACCACCAAATATGAAATCGCCCAATTGATCTGTAACAGTCGTGCATGCCCCTGAAAATGTCCCCACATTGCTTGAGCCGAGGCTTTCGCAAAAGTTTGCACCATTAAAATCTTGGATAGTGGCATTAGCGCTTGATGGTGGCCCTTGAACAAATGGTGGCGAAATGTAAGCCGTGATCCCGTCACCTGCAGCCGCATGTGCGATGTCGGGTTGAGTGCTTTCAATACTGCGCACGCTGCCAAATGAAGCTGAGATTGTGATTGCTGAAACAACTGCTAGGCGACGAAATGACATGAGAATCTCCTGCATGCCCAAACGAAAAGGCATAGCCTGATTCACTTTACTACAAGTAAAGTCAGTATTTACCATCAGTAAAGATGTCGGCGAGCCGTCAATGGTGGAGCTGGGGGGAATCGAACCCCCGTCCATCAGGCGCTATTTACCAGTGATACAACCATTCCCGTTGCAGTGCTAATGCAACACCATCGACGAGTCGATCATCTTCTTGCGAAGACCGCGTGTTGTCTTTCCAAAGATGACTCTGTTATGAGAATGCTGTTCGGCGTCGCCACAAGATCAATACGAAACCAAACAGCAGAATTGAGCTTCCAAAGATGATTCCAGTCGATGTGTCTGATCCAGTCTTTGGCAAGTCAATGGGCGCAGAAACCTGAATTTCGCTAGTAACGCTTCGGCCTCCGACCGCAGACGCAACCACTTTTTTACTTCCAGTAACTTTGCTATCGAGAACGATGTCCAGTCGAATTTCACCATTTTGATCGGCAATAAGTGTTGTGGTCTTTCCGTCACCAATTCTGAGTACAACCCTTTCGCCGGGTTTGAAGCCGCGGGCAACTATCGAGATGGGTTCACCTGCTAAAGCTGTTCGTGGGGCTTCAAGGCTTGGTGCAGACGGCACGAGTGTTGTGGTCGTTGGAGCTGCTGTGGTCGTTGGAGCTGCTGTGGTCGTTGGAGCTGCTGTGGTGGCGGGTGAAGTGGAAGTTGTAGTGGGCGAAGCGGAAGGCGTTTGTGTCCACTGCGCATAGAGCGTTATGTTCTGAGCACCTGAGGGTGTGTAGGTCGTCCCGAGGGCGGTCCCGCCAGTTGATGACTCAAACCAACCATTAAATGTGTGGCCACTCTTGGTCGGTGCTGCTGGAAGAGAAATTGTCGCGCCTGCTGTATAGGCGGAATCTGAAACGTCACTCCCGCCTTGTTCGTCGTATGTGACCGAGTAGCTGATGGCACTCCAGCGTGCATACAAAGTGGTGTCCGCAGTGAAGCCATACGGAGCTTGATCGTCGTATTCATTGACAGCACCTGTCTGTGAAGTCGACCATCCGAGGAACGTGTGACCGAGCTTGCTGAATGTGTTGAGAGACAGCGCTTGGCTTGAAGATGCGACTTGGTTATCCATTGATCCGGTTCCGCCATTGGAGTGGAATGTCACGACCTTGGCAGTAGAGGGCAGGGTTCCGGTGATGGAGCCCACCCGAATCAGATTTGTCGGCGGAGTCTGAGCAACGTTCGAGACAACAAAATTGTCAAACTCAAAGCCGCCACCGGATAATTGAACCTTGTCAAAGGTGAGCCCGCCCGATGTGAAGACATGCAAATACGTGAAAGGCTCGTTCGAAGTCACGCTGGAAACAGCGGTAGGTGCGGTTTTGACATGGCCTCGAGGATGTCCGAAGTAGCGATGTTTGACATGAGTTGATCCGTCGACAGCAGTGATACTTCCGGTGCTTCCGAAGGAGCCAGGTGCTGTGCCAAGCAAGGTCATTAGATCAGCGGTGGTTAAGGACAGCACTTCGTCACTGCCTGAGAAGAATTTGACGGTATTCGATGCTGAACCAGCAGACCACCAAAATCCGAGATACCTCTGGGGCCCGTTGAGAGTGAAAGTCATGGAAGGTGAACCGCCGCCACCAGTGGCGTATATCGAACTGGTCCCTCCGAATGTTGGATTGGACGTCTCCGAAGTTGCGCCACCGTATTGAAAACCATTTGAAAAAGAGCACGTGCCGGTGATGGTTCCGATCGGTCGAACTGTTGCACAGGATGCCTCCGCCGTACCCGTGTCGAAGTTTTCAAGAATGGCACCGTTCGTGACATAAGAGTTCTGCACTAACGGCGGGGAGATGAAGTACGAGACGCCGTACGTGGTTGCCGAGACTGCTGAAGATGACGTGGCGATAATTGGAAGCGAGAGACCTGTGACTGCAACGAAGAAACGGAACAGGCGGGGGCGGAGATACGGCGAACTATCCATGCGTTTAGTATTGCTGGTCTAGGCGATTTGTCCACAGCAGGAGGCAAGTTGCATCGGAAAAGCGAGTTCGCGCCCCGTCTCGATCTAGTTCTAGCCGCGTGACGATTATTTGAGGTTTCGCCTTTACGCGGAAACCCTCAATGGTGGAGCTGGGGGGAATCGAACCCCCGTCCATCAGGCGCTATTTACCAGTGATACAACCATTCCCGTTGCAGTGCTAACGCAACACCATCGACGAGTCGATCATCTTCTTGCGAAGACCGCGTGTTGTCTTTCCAACAAGTCAATGGTCTTGCCCATCGTCAGCGTTCTTTCCTGCCGTCATCCACCGCTTCTGTTGCCGGGCTGCGATGAACTGGCCCCGTGCGCCATTGCTGGTCACGATGTCTCTCTACAACCTAAAAATTAGGCGGCGAGAGCGAACTGCTCGTTGGCAATTCTGTTTTTTGCCCCGTTTAACGAATCTGAGCAATTCGGGTTGCACGTGTAAACAACGAAACTGGTGTCGAAACCTGTCAGCCCCATTGTTTTTTTGTGTTGCCTCAGTGTACGCCAGGGAAGTAGCGATTATTCCGCGCTATCCGAGAAGGATGACCTCGGTGTTGCGTTGTGCGGCCTTGGCCATCCGTGCATCAGAGGTGATGAGGGGTGTCTGGGATCTCTGAGCAAGAAGGACGTAGGTTGCGTCGTAGGGAGACAGGTTCTTCGTCATTGTCCATAACTCGCGGCGATGCGCAGACATCGTGAACAACTCAACCTGTAGCCCTTCAAATCGAGTCACGATGCGATTGGCGAGGTTGGCCGAGATGCGCTTTCTGGTGGAGAGTTTTCGAATTCCATTGAGGAACTCAGGAACCAGAATGGCGGGGGCAATGAGATCGTCGTCAAAAACTTCTCGATAGTTGGTGTAATTCTCGGGGAACACCAGCAAGTTGATGAGTGACGAAGCGTCCACCGTTTTCATCGGGCATCTCTTTCTTTGCGCAGTTCATCAATGAAAGCTTGACGTTCTCGTGCTGTCGAAGTCAGGCCGGTGGGGTGTGCGAATACTTCGTCAAGCCATTGAGTGTGTGATCGACGGCGAATCTCTCGCGTGATTGCTTCAACGATGACATCGCCGATACTGCATTTTTCTAATTCAGCAATGTGGCGCAGTTGGTCGTGGAGTTCCTGGGGGACGTTCTTGACTTGAATAGCGGGCATGTCGGGAAAATAGCATGCTTTGAGCATGCTCGTGGATTGTCTCATGCCTGAATGTGTTCGGGGCACGGCGGTATTTGGCTAGATCATGCCTTTGCGTTGACGACCCAATGAGCGTTGCATTTCGCGTTGCACATCGCGTTCGGCAATGACTTGGCGCTTGTCGCCTTTGCGACGACCACGGGCAAGTGCGAGTTCGACTTTGACTCTGCCGTCGACAAGTTTGAAGGCGAGGGGAACAAGGGAGAGACGTTCGCGGGCAACACGATCATGCAGGCGTTCGATTTCGCCACGGTTGAGGAGCAACTTGCGGGCCCGGTCTGGGTCGTGGGCGCCAGCGCCGACAGCAAAGCGGTAGGGGGAGATGTGCACGCCATCGAGCCACACTTCGCCATCGATGACGCGGGCATAGGCATCAACTAATTGCACCATTCCGCCCCGCAGGCTTTTGACTTCGCTTCCGAGCAGCACAATTCCGGCCTCGACCACATCGAGAATCTCGTAGTCGTGCCGGGCCTTGCGATTGGTCGCGAGGTTTGCGTTGGGGCTCTTTGCCATAGGGGTACCGAAGCGTACCGCTAGCCTTCGCACCGATGTCTGAGAAGAATTCGCCTCAACTACATATTCCGTCTGCAGCGCTTCATGCAATGGCCGCACACAGCTATGCATGCTTCCCTGAAGAGGCCTGTGGCTTGCTCGTGGGGGATCGCGCCGCGAACACTGTGGTGCGGTTCGTGCCCACCACTAATACGGCGCACAGCGCCAAGTTGTACACAATCGACCCAAAGGAGCATCTGCGGGCCGAGATGGCAGCCGAGGCCGATGGGTTCGACATCATTGGGTGCGTCCATAGCCATACCCACACAGAGCCCTACCCAAGCCCGACAGACGTGGCCCAGGCCCCAGACCCCGATTGGCACTACATCATCGTTGGGCTCGGGACTCGTGAGCCCGTTGCTCGGGCGTACCGCATCGTGAACGAACAGATCACCGAAGAGGTCATCTCAACGCCCTGAACTGGCCTTTGGCTGTGACTTTCGATCAGGGGGTGACAGGCGGGAAATAGAGGGTTACAATTCCGATTGGTTTTATCGGGAATACATCTGGCGGTTGCTGGGTTGACCTTGAGGACCAGGAAAAGCCATAAGGAGGCGCTATGTCAATTGCAGATGTTCGCCGCAATGGTGGCTCAGTGTTTGTTTTGCAGAATTCACTCGAACTTGTCGGCAACACCCCGATGGTCGATGTGTCGCATTTGTCGCCCAACCCCAACGTGCGTCTTGTCGCCAAGTTGGAAAGCCAGAACCCATTTGGTTCGGTCAAAGATCGCATCGCCAAGTCCATGATCGAAGATGCAGAGCGCACCGGCCGTTTGGTTCCTGGTCAGCGCATTCTCGAGCCATCGTCTGGCAACACTGGTATTGCTCTTGCAGCCATTGCAAAGATGAAGGGCTATCCGATCACGATTCTCATGCCCACTTCGGTGAGCATCGAACGTCGTCAGATGCTCGAAGTTTTCGGCGCCGACATCATCCTCACTCCTGGTGAAGAGGGTTCGAACGGTGCAGTCAGTCGCGCGCAAGAAATGGCCGCGCAGCATCCTGAATGGTGCTTCTTGTACCAGTATGCAAACGACGCAAACCCGCGCGCGCACTTCGAAGGCACTGGCCCAGAAATCTGGCGCGATTGCCCCGAGATCACGCACTTTGTTGCCGGTCTCGGAACGAGTGGAACTCTCATGGGCGTTGGCACATATCTCAAGCAGCAGAATCCCGACGTGAAGATCATCGCAGTCGAGCCACCACTCGGCGAGCGCGTCGAAGGTTTGCGCAACCTCGAAGACGGTTACATCCCGCCAGTGTTTGAAAACTGGCACGGTCGTGATGTGCTCGACCGCAAGCGCGTTGTTCGTCCACGCGAATCAATCGAGTGGACACGTCGTCTTGTTCAGGAATGCGGAATCTTTGCCGGTTTGTCATCGGGTGCATCGCTTGCTGGTGCCGTCAAGGTGGCAAGTGAAATCGAAGAGGGAACCATCGTGTTCATCGTGTGTGATGGTGGCTGGAAGTACTTGTCCACCGGTGCGTACACGGCTGACCTTGATGAAGCCGAAGCAAACGCCGAAAAGATTATCTACTTCTGATTGTGTGGGCTATCGCCCGACGACAAGAACAATGAGTCCGAGCAGCACGACGCTTGC
>JBEAXB010000036.1:0-6787 GCA_041160045.1 Actinomycetota bacterium | reverse complement strand
CAGAGAGCGCCCAACCTCTTGTGCGCACCTCGGCCAGTACTGCATCAAGTTCTTTTCGCGTGGGCTTTATTCGTGGTACGACATGTGAGCGCGATGGCAATTTGAGAATTGCGTCGAGTTCCTTTGACGAAAGTTCTGACAACAGTACGTGCCCCATTGACGTGGCGATTGCAGGGAATCGAGTTCCAATCTGCACCGACATGCCAATGATTTTTGGTACTGCAACCCGAGCCGTGTACACAATGTCGCTGCCATCAAGTTGTGACATCGAACTTGACTCTTTTGTCTTGCTGACCAAGTCCACCAAATGTGGTCGAGCGATATCCCACATGCCTTGTGCATTGATGTACGACAATCCCAATTCAAGAATTTTCGGAGTCAGCATGTACAGACCATCTGTTGCGCGTACATACCCCAATTGCTCAAGAGTCAATAGCAAGCGTCGCGCAGTGGGTCGGGCAAGGTCTGTTGCTGTCGCGACATCGCTGACAGACATCGCGAGATGCGAGGTAGAGAAAACTCGAATGACATTGAGTCCTCGTGCGAGCGCTTCTACGAAATCGCCCTCTTCTCTTTTTGGTGCCATTGCACTACGACCTTTATTGACTATTTCCACCATGACAACCCACACGAAAGTGACCACACCATGACTTCACCACAGGATACGGCCAAGCCACTCGACGGATTGATTGTTGCTGATCTCTCACGAGTTCTGGCAGGACCATATAGTTCCATGCTTTTGGCTGATATGGGTGCCACGGTCATCAAAGTAGAGAGTTCTGCTGGCGACGACACCCGCACATGGGTTCCGCCGACGAAAGATGGTGTTGCTACCTATTACATGTCGATCAACCGCAACAAGAAGTCCATCGTGCTTGATTTCGGTAAGCCTGAGGACCTGGTGCTTGTCAAAAAACTCGTTCGCAATGCCGACATCTGTATCGAGAACTTCAAGGTGGGCGGGTTGAAGAAGTTCGGCCTCGATTACGAATCGGTGAGCATCGACAATCCAGGCCTTATCTATATGTCGATCAGCGGTTTTGGCACGAAGGAAGGCGCGTGGCTTCCTGGCTACGACTTGATCGTGCAGGCAGTATCCGGACTCATGAGCCTGACCGGCGAGCCCGATGGTCAGCCGTACCGCGCCGGAATTTCCGTCTTCGATGTAATGGCTGGTTTGCACGGAACAATCGGTTTGTTGGCTGCACTCCACCAACGCAACCAGACAGGAAAAGGTCAGCACGTTGAAGTGAACCTTCTTGCATCTGCCATGTCTGGTCTTGTCAATCAAACTGCGGCGTACACAGCAGCCGGAGTTGTGCCATTCCGCATGGGCAATGCACACCCAAGTTTGTTTCCATACGAAGCGCTACCTACCAAAGATCGCGACCTGATTATCGCAGCCGGCAATGACCGTCAGTTCCGCTCGTTGTGTGGCGTGCTTGGTCTCGAAGGCGTTGCTGATGATCCACGTTTTGCAATCAATGCAGATCGCACCAAGAACCGTGAGGAATTGCGTCCCTTACTTCTCGAGAAACTTGCACTGTGGGCGTCAGACGATTTGTTTATTGAACTGAACAAGGTGGGCGTTCCGTGTGGCCCGATCAACTCGATTGGTGATGGCGTGGAACTTGCCGAAAAACTTGGTCTTCGCCCCCGCGTGAATGTTGGAGAAGGGGAGCGCGAAGTAACTCTTGTGCGCAACCCCATCACATTTAGCGACGGCGACCTTGAATATCGCCTGCCGCCGCCAACACTTGGCGAACACTCTCAGGAAATCCGCGAATGGCTAGAAGGAATGGAATAACCATGACAACAGAACAACCCACCTACAGAACAGGCCTCGGAACATCCGATGCCGACAGCATCACATTGCTTGGTCACGACCTTGCATCGGAATTACTTGGCAAGATTTCATTTGGCGAACTTGCCTACTATCTCATTGCAAAAGAGCGTCCGACAAAAGGTCAACTCGTCATGTTCGAAGCGGTGCTTGCATCGCTTGCTGATCACGGTTTCACACCCACTGCAATCGCGGCACGTCTCACGTACGCAAGTGCCCCAGATTCATTACAAGGTGCATTGGCTGCGGGTCTGCTCGGTGGCGGTTCACGTTTTCTTGGTGTCACCGAAAACTGCGCAGTGTTTCTTGCAGAAGAACTGAAGCGCGTTGGTGCACACGATCGCACGCCAGCCGAATGGGACGATGTGGCCCGTGAGTGTGTTCGTTTGCAGAAAGAACAGGGCAAGTTTGTTCCGGGTCTCGGGCATCCTGTTCACAAGAACGGCGACCCTCGTACTCCGGTTCTGATGGCGCTCGCCAGGGAAAACGGAACATTCGGCGCGTACTTGTCTCTCTTTGAAGCAATTGGCCGAGTGCACTCTGAGGTTCTCGGCAAGCATCTTCCACTGAACGGCGCCGGAGTCTGCGGAGCAGTTCTTGCAGACCTTGGTCTTCCCCTTGGTGTGATGCGCGGGATTGCCCTGCTTGCTCGTTGTGCAGGACTCCTTGGACACATCGTTGAAGAGCAGACCCACCCCATTGGCGTTGATATCTACATGAACGTCGATCGAAACATCGATTACCAGCCCCCAATCCACTAGTTCGGCCTACCGATAATCCACCATTAGGTGCCCCTAAATTGCTAACTTGTCCGCTAGTCGGACGAATGTCCGCTGAACCTTTGGGGGGTCAAATTATGAGTAATTCACCAGTAAGCGCTTCACAGCGCTGGCACAACTGGGTGGAGAAGAATCCGATCGGTGGCCTTGCCCTGATTGGTGTTATCGCCACACAGCTTGGAACATATTTCGGCTACTGCTTTCCAGCAGTAGGACTACCGAAGCTTCCATGGCCTGCATACAACGGCGCACTAATCGGTGGAGCCGATACGTGGGGAAGCCCGATTTCACAGTATTTCGCTGGGCAGTCACTTCACTTCGTCAACGGCATCATCTTCGCGATTCTTTTCGGTGTACTTGCTCACAAGCAATTGCCAGTAAAGAGCCATGTCGTCAAGGGCCTTCTCTACGGTGTGATCATGACGATCATCAGCGTCGGAATCCTTGTTCCATACGCATACGTTCCAAAGCAGGGCTACGGCCTCTTCTTGATGGATGGACCAGACGGTTGGAAGTTGCCATTCGGCGTCCTCGTATGGCACCTCATCTACGGTGGCATGATCGGAATCTTGTTCCAGCCAAAGAACAACGACTAACTCGTTTAGTTACTAAAAGGAAAGGCCCCGGCTCATTGAGCCGGGGCCTTTCTCTTTGTATCGACTGTGTCGTGCAGTTATTAAGCGAACAAACGCTTTGATGCAATCTCTGCACCCTGTGACAGTGCCGCAAGTTTTGCAAACACCACATCAGGATCGATTGTGGTGGTTCCAACATGTACCGAGAATCCGCAGTCGACGCCCGCAAGCAGACGCTCTGGGTCGACTACTTCTGCCCACTTTTGCAAACGCTGTGCTACAAGTTCTGGATGTTCGATGTAGTTCGATTGTGGCTCGATGACACCAGGGCAAATGAACTTGTCATTTGGAACACCTGATTGCATGAGCGATTGCCATTCGTGCGCATGGCGTGGGTTTGCACCTTCAAACAACACGGTTTGTGGCTTTGCTTTCCACACGATGTCGATGATGTCGTTGATGGGCACGTCGTGATGGTGTGGGCCTGGGTAATTTCCCCAGCACAAATGCATGCGCAACTGTTCTGCAGGAATATTGCGTACTGCATGGTTGAGCGCTGCAATATTCATTTCGATGGTGCTGCGGAATTCTTTCAAATCCATGTGGGCATACGCCGAGTGACGTCCCATTGCAAGGTCGGGGCAGTCCACCTGAACGACTGCTCCGGACGCAGCAATCGTTTCGTATTCGTAGCGCATTGCTTCAGCAATCGCGAACACGTATTCCTCATGCGATGAGTAGTAGTCGTTTCCAAAGAACACAGAAATGACACCAGGCGAGGCAGCACTCGTGAAAATCTGCTCGTGATTCAGGGCTTTTGCTGCAGCAGTGAGCTCCACCATGTCTTTCAATGCAGACTTCTCATCGATAACAGCAATAGGGCCGGTGCACGATGGTGCGGAACGCTTGCGACGACCGGGGTTACCAGCAACAGCTTCAGCACTGCGTGGGAAATCAACGAGGTCCTCAAAGAAGTAGCTCTGCACGGATTCGCCTTCGAAACCCGACAAGCGATCCTTCACATAAGTTGCGTATGAAGGCTTTGACATTTCGCCGTCATTAATAATGGTGACGCCTGCAGCGACCTGCTTACCGACTAATTCTTTGATGGCGCTCGAGACGCGTTCGTCGAGCGCTTGCTTGTCGACCGGGATTCCATCGCCAACGGCCCACATGATCTGGATCAGGTCGTCGGGGCGGGGGAGACTGCCAGTGTGAGTGCTGGGGATGAGATGCGAGGCCATGGGTGTCCTATTCGTAATCGTTCAACGAATTCTAGACGCGGACACCTGTCCACCATGCGGGCAAAGCGCTATTTGCGCAGCAGTCACTTCTTCTTTGCGGGGGTGATTGATTCGATGAAATGGACAATCAGATCCATGACATCGAAATCGACATTCAAGTGTGGTCGCAACATTGCATCAGCCACCACGATGGAACCAATGATCTGTGACGCCTTGTTTGCATCGGTTTCTGAGATCTTCAGGGCATCAATCAGGAATTTTTTTGTTCCAACGAGCGATGGGAAGGCATCTTCCAGATTCTCGAATTCTGAATCGTGCATGATCAACCAGTTGACAAGAACAATTTCATGGCGGATCGACTCGAGCGTGTTTCCAAGCTGTTTGTCTTGAATCTCTGTTGCAGTCGCAATCAACTGAGACATGGTGTTGGCGCGGCTGTCATGAACAGCTCGGAAGAGGGCAACCTTTCCCCCAAACCATTCCATGACGAATCTGTGGTGAACGCCGGCCAGCTCGCCAACATCTCGAATACCGATGTGATCTGGATCTGTGGTCTCGAGGAGTTTTTGAGCCGCCTCAAGGAGGAGTCGTTTGCCCTCTTCCCGAGAACGACGGATGCGCTTGGGTGCTGCCGCTAGCGCGGAACCCTTTGCTTTCTTCACCGGGGCCTTTGCACGTGCTGACTTTGTAGGAACCACGGGTGCATAGTATCCCAAACCCTAATTTTCCCGTTAGTTCATTCGGGTGTATCGCAATCACTCAAGTGGGAGAAGTTCACACTTTGTGCGTGAATGCACATGAAGAAGTTGCCCCATCAATCATGGTAAAGCTGCTTGAACTGGCTTACAGTCAGAGTTACTGGGGGTTACAAGAACGTCCAGGCATGAATCTTAGAAAGAAGATGAAATGGATGTAAAGACTGTCCTTGCGGACAAAGACTTAAATCAACTTGTATACAACGCACTCTCATTTGGAACAGCAGTCATGCTGGGAGCATTTGTCTATTTCTTGACACAAATCAAGAGCGTTGCCAAGCAGTATCAATCAGGCGTCGCAGTGTCGGCAGTCGTAGTCGGTATCGCCGGCTACCACTACTACCGCATGTGGCAGGGCTGGTCGATCGGTGAAATGAACGAGGGCTACCGCTATGCGGACTGGCTAATCACGGTTCCATTGCTCGTCATCGAGTTGTTGATTGTTCTCGGGGCTTCCGCGGATCGTCGCAAGTCACTGATGAAAACGCTTGTTCCTGCAACAGTGTTGATGATCGGACTTGGTTACCCAGGCGAAGTTGCATCATCAGACAGCACCAAGTGGATTTTCTGGGGCCTTTCGATGCTCCCATTCCTCTACATTTTGTTCACCCTTTCGGGTGAGTTGAAAGCAGCCGGAGCACGCGAGACTGGTGCAATCGCTGCATCAATCAAGAATGCAACAACGATTCTGCTGGTCACCTGGATGGTGTACCCAATCGCGTACTTGTTCCCAGTGATCTTTGATGCTGGAAACGAAGGTGCTGAGACTGCTCGTCAGATTGGTTACACAATCGCCGACATCACAGCGAAGGCCCTCTACGGTCTGATGATTCTGAACATTGCGAAAGCACGCTCAGGCGACTCTCACTAGAGAATTAGTTTCAACGACGAAAGGGGGTGGGTGCATTTGTTGTACTCGCCCCCTTTTGTTTGTATCCACCGATTATTTGGTGTGTAGTAAGGTAAAAAATATGAAGTCCAAAACAATTTTCCAAGCCTCAATCTTGATTTCTGCCGCAGCCAGCTTGGCCCTAAGCATCTCTCTCTATTTCGCTGGCAACGAACAAACCGACAAACTCAACGGCATCTACGTAGGTGTTTGGGTGCCATCAATTCTTGCGCTTGGCGCATTCCTCCTCTCAGCACAAAAGAGTAAATAAATGTCTGAAGCAGCCCTTTTTTCATTCGGCGCAGTCATCTTCGTCATCGTCTTCACCGGCTCATCGCTGTTCGGTATGGCCATGATGAAGGAAAAGCAAGACCGCGAGCTCTAGCGGCCGCTTCATCAACGGCCTCATTCCTTAGGCCAAGCCAAACGGCTCACTTCTTAGGTGGAGAATTGGTTCTACAGTTCGTCTATGGAAAGTCTTGCGATTGTGGTCTCCGGCATCGTGTTCGCAATCATTGTTGTTGGTCTCGTGGCCGTCGTCACTGTATTTCGAACCCCACGGACTTCCTTTGGCCGCACCGTTTCACTCGTGTTGAACACCATTGGCATCGCGGCCGGATTCTGGCTCGCATCAATTGATGTTGGTATGGGTGCACGAGTCGTTGGGGCTTTTGTAGTCACAGCAAATGTGATTAGCGCAGT
>JBEAXB010000215.1:0-3160 GCA_041160045.1 Actinomycetota bacterium | reverse complement strand
GACAACGCATCGTGGTCGGAGGTACCGGCCAGTGCATTGCCGCCGTACTTGACGACAACCGTACGTCCGGCAAAACGACGAATATACGGCAACGCCTCAACGAGAACATGTGCTGTTGATGGAGTGCTCATGGGTACATTCCCACATTCTGCAGACCGGATGACTCCGGCAATCCGAGTGCGACATTCATTGATTGCACAGCCCCACCCGAGGCACCTTTGGCAATGTTGTCGAGAGCCGCAATCACCATCACATGATTTGTCCGCTCGTCATACCGAGCAGTGATGTGGACACAATTGGTGCCGAGTGTTGCTTTTGTCGATGGGCTGTTCGGGCGCACAACGATGTACGGCTCATCCTTGTAGAAATTCGCAAGCGCAGCCAGCAATGAAGCCGTGGTGGGTGCTGAACCGGCAGGCTGCGCGTAACACGTAGCAAGAATGCCCCTGTTCATCGGTGCGAGGTGAGGCGTAAACAACACCTGTGCCCCAGTGACCTGCTCGATTTCTGGGGTGTGACGGTGATCCAGAAGTCCGTAGGCGGTGAAGTCTTCGTTCACTGTTGAGAACAGCGACGTGTGCTTCAGTGCGCGACCGGCACCACTTGTACCGGATGCGGCGTCAACAATGACACCGTGAGATTCGATGATTCCGGCGCGTACCAATGGCGCGAGCGCCAATGATGCAGCCGTGACATAACAGCCAGGAGTTGCAATGAGCGACGCACCAACAAGTTCTGACCGATACAACTCGGGCAATCCGTACACAGCCTGCTTCAACAGTTCGGGCTGGGTGTGTTCAAACCCGTACCACTGTGGATACAAGCTGGCGTCCTTCAGTCGATACGCCGCCGACAAGTCGATGACAACACCCACCTTCCCCACCAATTGCGGGGCAATCTCAAGAGCGGCTTCGTGGGGAATCCCGAGAAACACCACATCGAGCCCGGCAAATCTTTCGTAGGAATACTCCTCGAACACGAGATTTGGGTACTGCGCCGCCAGGGACGGATACAAATGACTGGCTAACGTGCCCGCCTGGGAGTCTCCCGTGGCACACACCACCTCAACTTCAGGGTGGGCAGCGCATAAACGCAGCAACTCCGCCCCTGTGTAACCCGATGCGCCGATGATTCCTACTCTGACCATATCTGTATTATGATACGAGCTAATGAATGATTATGCAAGCATTCCTCCGGTGGCAGGAACCCTGCTCGTGGCCCACCCCGCCGTCGACGAGCCCACCTTTGCTCGCACCGTTGTCTTCCTCATGGGTCAGTCCGAGGCCGAAGGAACCATGGGTGTGATCATCAATCGACCACTCGTCGTCGACCACATCGATCCGGATTCACCAGTAAAGAATTGGATGGATTCGTCTGCATCCCCTGCCACCATTTTTATGGGCGGCCCAGTCGAACCTGATGGATACATCTGTCTGAGTCCGCACGCGTCGGCGCCCACAGGCATCACATCAATCGATATCGCATCAACGAGTCCGGTTCACCTGGATGCGCCTCACCGACTCTTTCGTGGCTACTCAGGCTGGAGCACGGGCCAACTAGAAAACGAAATTGCACTGGGAGGATGGTTCGTGGTGGAAGCACTGCCTGATGACGTGTTCAGCAAACATCCCGACACATTGTGGAATGACATCTTGTTGCGCCAACCAAATCAATTGAAGCGAGTCGGCTTGTACCCGACGGAGCTACACGACAACTAAGCGCGAATGTGAGCTCCGGCTTTCTCGGCCGCTGCAATGCATGCCTTTTGCACATCGGCAAGAACGGCTTCGGTCAACGTGCCGCCCACTTCCTGCAAGCGCAGACGAAACGCCAAGCTTCGTGAACCATCGGCAACCCCTTTGCCGCGATACACATCGAACAACACGATGCTGACAAGACGCGCACCTGCTGCCTGACGCAATGCGCGCTGCAAGGTTGCTGCTGCCACCGCATCGGGCATGACGAACGCCAGATCAAGGTCGCTCGACGGGAAACGATTGATATCTTTTGCTTGCGTGGGCTTTGGTTGCTCGGCAAGCGCCAAGGTGAGGTTCAACTCGAAGCATGCGATGCGGGTGTCGATACCCAATTCGTGCAACACAATCGGATCGATTTCACCGACGACACCGAGAATGGTCTTTCCACGAGCCAACGTGGCAGATCGCGTCGGATGTAGTCCGGCAGGCACCTTTGACTGATCGAGAAGTGCTCCGATGGACAATGCATCGGCAATCGTGTTCCATTGAGCAAGTGCTGTTTCCACATCGGCCCCAGCAACCAGAACACACAACTGCTCGGTCTCGTCTGGCAGAGCTTGGGTTCCTTTCGGATACACATGCCCCATCTCGAAGAGCGCGACGCGAGGTGCGCGATGCGACAAGTTGTATTGCACCGCGCGAAGAAGACCCGGACGCAACGACGTACGCAACACGGATTCTTCTGACACGAGTGGATTGACGATGCGCAATACGTTGTCTTCGGACAAACCAACTGCCGCCATGTCGCCTGGAGCCACAAACGGTGATGGCATCGCTTCATCGAGACCAAGACCAACCAATACCTGACGCACGAGTCGACGGCGAGCTTGAGAATGCGAGAGACGTCCAAAGACTGGTGACTTCGGATATGTCTTGCCGATGCGGTCGTATCCGTAATGTCGCGCCACTTCTTCGATGATGTCGACTGAGATGGTGCAATCGGGGCGCCATGACGGCACAGACACTTCAATCGATGATGTGTTGTCGACAACGCCAAAACCGATTGGCTGCAGAATCTTGGCCATCACGTCGGGTCGGATTCGATACGGGTTCCGAGAAGAGCTTCCACCTTGTCGACCGACACAGAGATTGTGGCTGCTGTTGGGTATGACGATGAACGCACAATGGTTGCTCCGTCGTGCAACACGATGTTCGGAGACGTCTCGGACAGAATTTGTACAAATCGACGCGTCGAGAACGAGTGTCCTTCGGGGTCGACTCCACGTTCGAACCGCAACGATGCTTCACTACGCAAGCCGTGGCGTTGCGCAGAAAAACGAATCGGATCTGGCGAGAACCAGGCAATCTCCAGATTGATGACTGAAGTGGACTCGGTAATTTCCGAATGCAGGTCACCCATCACTCCGGCAAGCCCAACGGGCGCATCGGTTGCGCCGTCGCAA
>JBEAXB010000214.1:0-2894 GCA_041160045.1 Actinomycetota bacterium | reverse complement strand
CGTCCAGGGTCTCCAAAATCCAGCGGGCTAAAACCTCATGACGTTCGTTGTCGCGGCGAGCAACTTCGAGATACCACGTCGAATCAAACTCAAATTCCATCCACGCCATTGAATTCATAAGTGGAGTAAACGGTGAATTATCCCATTGCTCCATCTGGGTCAACACGAGTTCAAGCCCCTCGACCCCAGGTTCCAGCGGTGCATTTCCATCTGCATTGGACCAGAGACGGAGAATCACGGCCACGAGGAGACCCTTCTTGTTCTCAAAATGCCATGGGATGGATCCGTAGCTGATGCCGGAAAGCTTTCCCACTTCAACAATCGTGGTTCCGTTGTATCCCTTTTCGAGAAACAATTTCTCGGCAGCATCCAAAATGCGTTGACGACTCTCGTCACCAATCTCGGTCATGCGATTCTTCGGCTCAGCAGATGACATGGCTCTAAGTATTACCAAATGATGCAGTCTCTGCATCGCCATGGGGGGATTTGCTTTGCTGGAATGGAATCACCGAGTAGTCAATCGCTAGTGATATGTGGGAAAATAGGGGCACTAATCGGAGGTACATCATGGAAATTCTCACAGAGATCACCAACAACATTCTTGTCATCACACTCAATCGCCCCGAGGCGGGCAATGCGATGAATGGTGCATTGAGCGAAGGACTTTCAAACGCGCTCACTGCCGCTGCGGAAAATCCTGAAGTGCGCGCGATTGTTATCACCGGTGCGGGCGAGAAAATTTTCTGTGCCGGCATGGACCTCAAGGCTTTTGCTGCTGGTGAAGACCTTGCAAAAATCGGCATGGGTTTCACTGCACTTCGTAAATGCTCGAAGCCGCTGATTGCTGCAGTCAACGGCCACGCACTTGCGGGTGGTTTCGAAGTTGTGATGTTGTGCGATCTTGTCGTTTCCATCGACACTGCGAAGTTCGGAATTCCTGAAGTGAAGCGCGGGCTCTTTGCAGCAGGCGGTGGCGTGCGACTTCCTGCACGCATCCCGTTGGCTGTTGCGCTTGAGATGGGACTCACGGGAGACCCCATTGATGCACATCGTGCAGCGTCGCTTGGCCTCATCAACCAGGTTGTTCCCGCAGCTGAATTGCGAGACGCAGCTCTTGCACTCGCTGCCCGCATCACAGTAAACGGACCTCTCGCCGTGCAAGCCACCAAGCAACTCATGCTCGATGAGATTGGTGATGGCAATCCGACATTGCTTGGCGAGTTGCAACGAAAAGTGTTCACCAGCGAAGACGCAAAAGAAGGCCCGCGTGCCTTCGCTGAAAAGCGTGCCCCCGAATGGAAGGGCCGCTAATTGTCACTGTTTTAAGGGGTTTGACAGCCTTTCAGCATCCCAAACACCCCGTTTTGATTGAAATGAGGGAAAACACCCAAGCAAAATGGTCAAATTTGCGATAGACCAAAAGTCGGTATTTAACTACCCCACATCCATGAGGTTATTTATGTCAGCACGTTTTCGTTTTCTATTCACCGCAACATTGATGGCCGTGTCGCTCGTCGTCGTTGGCTCATCATTCAAGAGTGGCTCAGTCGTGCAAGCAGCGCCGGGAGACAAAGTCACCATTTGTCACCGTACACATGCAGTGACGAATCCATATCGTCGAATCACTGTTGCACGCAACTCTGTGAATGGCAACACTGGCCACCAGAAGGATTCTCATGACGATTTCCCTTCTTACTTGGGATCAATACCAGTTCCCAATGTCTTCAACTCAACTCCGGGTTTCTACACGTCGTCCCCAGAAAAAAAATGGGGTGACATCATCCCGCCATTCGATGTCTCAAACACTCCAGTTGCAAATATTGCGCTCAATTACACCGGAATTGGAGTAGACATCTACAACGGAACTAATGGTTATGCGGGTGTATGTGGGCCTATTTCGACTGCCGATTATGTAAAGGGCGAAAAAGAAGCTGGAATTCTGATAGCCGATATCAAGACCGACTTGGAAGACCAAGCTGCTGATGAGGATGCCGATGCGTTATCACTCTGCAGCGGAAACTTCGCTTCATGCTCGCTGTCAATCATCGAATCATTGGACACAACGACCACCTCGACGGTTGCACCAACAACGACGGTTGCACCAACAACGACGGTTGCGCCATCTTCGACAGTTGCGCCATCTTCGACAGTTGCGCCATCTTCGACAGTTGCAGTTCAACCAGCCGGAGCAACTACAACGACAGTCGCCACAGGCAGCACTGGCTCCATCAAGGGTTTGATTTGGGTTGATATGAACCGCAACGGCAAACGTGAAGAGAATGAACCTTTCTTGCAAAACACGAAAGTAGTTGCTTCGAAGTCGGGGTCAACCTCTGCGTCTGCGCTCTCGAGCTCAAGTGGGCTTTATGAGATAAAGAACGTTGCTCCGGGAGCCTGGACGCTTAATGCTGAACTGACAGCTGCAGAACTCGAGCGTGTTTATGACACGACAGGTACAGCTGATTGGTCGGCCACCGCGATTGTTCCAGCAGGTGGTGTTGGTGAGGCTGACTTTGCGGCTGCAGGTAAGTCGACGCTTTCATTTTCTCTGATCAAGGCTTCGGCTAAAGCCGTAGTTGCGAAGTGGTCGGGTTCGGATGCGAAGTTTTGTTCAGCTGACGACCTGTCTTTTACTGGCACAGCGAAGAACGGTGAACTGACATTGACCGGTGTCCCCGCCGGCTCGTACCGGGTCGCTTCGGATGATCCGTGTGATGACGGAGTGGCTTATGTGCGTGCCTCGGTAAAGAAGGCAGCAGTTGCCAATGTGACTTTTGCACCTGAACTTCCGGCAACGGGTTCAAGTCGCGAAATGTCGCTGATGCTCGTTGCTGTGCTGATGCTGGCGCTTGGTGTTACCTTCGCAGCTCCACGTCGACGCATCAAGGGCTGAG
>JBEAXB010000035.1:0-6850 GCA_041160045.1 Actinomycetota bacterium | reverse complement strand
TCGACCCATGCATCATCGATATCGCTCCACACCACCTGTGTCGAACCATCGGCGGGATTAATCCGATGCACGGTGACCGTGCGCTGGTCGCGAGTTTGTGTCTGGGCGATGAGTCCGCCACCAGACCATGAAACAGAGTTGATGTATTCCCAATCGGCACCGAGGTTGATATCGACTTGAGTCATCGAGTCCACATCGAATACGTGGAGTGACACAATTGCGTTGTTTGTGCCGGCAGCGGGGTAATGATGCTCGACTGCGGGCAGTTCTGGGTGTGCTGGGTCGGCGATGTACCAGGTGTCAACAGGTGAGTTGTCGACGCGGCAAGCAGCAAGAAAACGCGAGTCGGGTGACCACCAATATCCGCGGTATCTGCCCATCTCCTCGGCGGCGATGAACTCGGCCAGCCCCCACGTGACATCACTTGCGGCATCGGCAGCAACAATGCGCTCGATGCCTTCACGGTTTGACACGCACAACGCAGAATCACGAATGTAGGAAATGTGGGCCCCATCGGGTGACAAACGAACATCGAACACTCCGCTTGCAATTGCCGGAGTGTGGATGGCGCCCGAAACAAGATCAACCACAACCACTTGGCCACCAACGATGGTGACGGCCGTTGTGACATCTGCATTGCACGAATACGACGTGATTCCGCTTGCTCCTTCGCGCAGTCGTTCGCGTCGACGCATTTCTTCGGGGGTGAGTGCCACATCGTCGGTGCCAAGAGATTGCGGATTCAGTATTTCGCGCTCGACGCCGGTTGATGCTTCAAGAACCCACAGCGTGTTGACGGAATCCGAGCCGGAATGTGAACGGGTGAAGACGACGCGTGATCCGTCGGGTGAGATGGTGAATGTTCGCGGCTCACCAAGGGTGAGTCGTTGCGTCCGGGCGTATTGACGGGGGAATGTATCGCTCACGCGAGCAGGGTACCCGCGGCATCGGCCGTGATGCGACGACCCACCCATTCGTTCTCGCACATATCGAGCCCAACTGCAATATCGACGGAGTCCACCCATGCGCGACGGCCATCATCGAGCAAACATGAAGCGATGGAACGCTCGGGAACGCCATCTCGGTCGTGCATCACCGAATAGCCCTCGATGGTCATCTCGCCTGCGGCGTCGCTCGGAGATGCAAGTGATCGACTCGGCAATGCGTCGATTTGTGCTTGCGGATAGTCGTACGTGAAGCCGTTTTTCGGTGGTTCGGTTGCATATACACCGAACGCGTGCTTCGTGGTGTAGCCGCCATTTGCCCACACCAATGCATTGTCGCCTTTGCCTTCGCGCAATTCGTTCGACACGGTGGCGATTGCATGCATGACGTAGTTGTTCCATGGGCCGCCGGCAAAGGGAAGGCCGCCGGTGCGCGTGAGTTGAGACGTGATGTCGAGCCCCAATGACTTTGCACCGAGTTGCACAGCGGCCGGAAAGCACGAGTACAGATCGACAAGTGCAATGTCGCCAATCGAAAGCCCGGCGAGTTCGAGAACACGTCGTCCGGCAAGTTCGATTGCTGGTGTGTCGTAGAAATGATTGCGATGCGAGATGAAGGCGTGCTCATGTGCGTCGCTACCCGACTGCGGGAAGATCCAACGGTCGCGCGGGACACCAAGTGCAGTTGCTTTTTCTGCGGAGCACAGAATCAGGGCTGCCGACATGTCGACATCGTTGTTCGAGTTCATTTGTTTCGGATACGGAAAACCAATCATGCGATTCGTGGGCGTGACCGTGCGAATTTCTTCGGCGGTGAAGGCCTTCTGGGTCCATGCATACGGATTGGTTGCTGCAACAGCGCTGAAGCGCGACCACAATTCGCTGATGTACACCTGATGCTCAGCCACAGTGTGACCTGCCTGGGCGCGCAACGCGGTTTCGAACAACGGGTAGATCTGGATCGGCATCATGATCTTGCGCTCGAGTTCTTCGGGCATGTTCATCACAAGATCTTCCGAGACGAGGGTCGGTTCGATATCAGTGGTGCGCCAATCGGGCTCAATGCCGGCCTTGCGATAGCGCGCCCGGGTGCGAGTTGATTCGCCGCCCGTGAGAATCACGAGGTCGAGGTCGCCAGCAAGAATCTGACGTGATGCAGCGTTCATCAGGGTTTGGGGTGTGTTGCCACCCATCGCCGAGAGCCCGAGCTCGCGGGGGGTCAGGCCAAGATCCTGGGCGATGAAATGGGCGGGGTTGCCGTATTTCCAAGCGAGAAGACTGACCACCCGAATGGAGTCGGGGTTTGGCACCGAAGTAAGCCCCGCATCTGTGGCGGCGAGGCGGATTGCCTCAACCATGAGGGCAACGGGGTCGCGACCATCGTCGAGACCCTCGGCGCGCTGGACGACTTGGCCTGTTCCGATAAGGACGGGGGTGCGTGGGTCAATTGTCATGTCACAGACGCTAGGTCGCAAACCGTGTGCCCCTACTACTGTGAAAGGGATGTCTGTTATCGCAATTGGTGCCGACCATGCCGGCTACACCCTGAAACAACACCTCATCGAGTTGCTGACAAACCAAGGCCACGACGTCGTCGACCTCGGAACCAACTCGACCGAGAGTGTTGATTACCCGCCCATCTGCGCCGCTGTCGGGCGCCATGTGCGCGATGGCAAGTCTGATCTTGGCATCGTGCTCGGCGGAAGTGGTCAGGGCGAGCAGCTGGCAGCCAACAAGGTGCACGGAGTGCGTGCGGCCTTGTGCAACGACTTGTACACAGCTCGCATGGCACGGTCTCACAACAACGCAAACGTTCTTTCCATGGGCGCGCGCGTCGTGGGCGAAGGACTTGCCGAAGAAATTCTGTCCACGTTCCTATCAACCCCCTTCGAAGCAGGCCGACACGAGCGCCGTGTTGCTCAATTGGCCGAAATCGAACAACAAGAGTCGAGCAAATAATGCCTTTCCCTTCCGACACAAACCCCGACACAGAAGTGTTTGCGCTTCTCGAAGTGGAACGCATTCGCCAAACCACCGGATTGCAGTTGATTGCGAGTGAGAACTTCACGTCTCCAGCAGTCATGAAGGCCACCGGTTCGATTCTTACGAACAAGTACAGCGAGGGCTACCCAGGCAAGCGCTACTACGGGGGCAATGTCAATGTCGATGAAATCGAAGCATTGGCAATCTCGCGTGTCAAGGAACTCTTCGGTGCAGATCATGCAAACGTGCAGCCCCATTCGGGTGCAAGCGCAAACATGGCTGTGTATCTGGGGCTTTTGAATCCTGGTGACACTGTTCTGGGTCTCAGCCTCGACCACGGTGGTCACCTCACGCACGGATCACCCGTCAATGCAAGCGGAATCTTGTACGACTTCAAGTCGTACGGCGTGAAGAAGGGCGAAGAGCGCATCGATTTTGATGAAATGCGTGAACTCGCTCTCAAGCATCGCCCAAAGATGATTGTTGCTGGCACCACCAGCTACCCGCGTCGCCTCGACCCAGAACCATTCAAGGCGATTGCCGATGAAGTTGGGGCGCTTCTCATGTTCGACATTGCACACCTTGCCGGTCTCGTCGCCGGTGGCGCACATCCGAACCCTGTTCCGTTTGCCGATGTTGTTACGTTCACCACGCACAAAACATTGCGTGGCCCTCGTGGTGGCTGCATCCTGTCGAAGGCTGAGCATGCTCAAGCAATCGATAAAGCAGTGTTCCCTGGTAGTCAGGGTGGCCCGCTCGAACATGCAGTCGCTGCAAAAGCAGTGGCCTTCCGCGAAGCACTCGACCCATCGTTCAAGGTGTACGCCCACCAAATCGTGAAGAATGCATCGGCACTTGCTGCTGCACTCACGAATGAAGGTTTCCGTCTCGTCAGCGGTGGTACCGATACCCACCTGATGGTTGTCGACCTGCGTCCGTTCGATGCAGAGTGCACCGGAAAGGTTGCCCAGCTCGTGCTCGACGAAGCCGGTATCACCCTCAACAAGAACACCGTGCCAGACGACCCCCGTAGCCCATTCGTGACATCGGGTGTGCGAATTGGTACTCCGTCTGTCACCACGCAAGGAATGACCGAGGCAGAAATGCCACTGATTGCTCAGTACATCGCCGAGGCGTTGCGTCATCGCGAAGATGCCGCTGCCGTTGCTGGCGTGCGGGCAAAGGTCGCTGCATTGTGTGCCAAATTCCCCGTTTACCCGAACCCGTTCTGAGCGTGACAGCAGGGTTCCTGAAGTCCCATAGGCTCTCGATCTAATGGGGGACACAGGCGGCTATCTGATCGTTGGCTTTTTCGCCATGTTTGTCACATTGGTGACAACTCCGTTGGTCCGACGCTTCGCTCGTCACCACAATTGGGTGGCGATGCCGAGTGAGCGCAAGGTGCACAAAGTGCCGACCCCTGACGTCGGTGGCATCGCATTGTTTGCAGGGGTTGTTGCAGCACTTCTTCTCGCATGGAACATGGATCGTTTCTCTCCGTTGTTCAACGGAAACAGCGAACCAAGAGGCGTTCTGCTCGGTGCGTTCGTGATGTTGGTGGTCGGAACACGAGACGACGTGAAGGAAGTCTCTGCGCCAGCACGTGTGTTGGCGACCGTTGGCGCGGCAATGGTTCTTGTGTGGTTCGGCGTCACCATGTTTTATTTCCGCGTGCCATTCTTCGGCGTCATTCAGTTATCGAACGACTGGATTCCGATTGTCACTGTGATCTGGCTACTTGGCATGGTGCAGGCCATCAACTTGATCGACGGCCTCGATGGACTAGCTGCCGGCATCGTGGCAATTGGTTCAACGGCTTTCTTCATTTATTCGCGACACCTCTCAGGTCTCGGGCTTTTGTCCGAGCCGAACATCGGCCCACTGATTGCGGTCATCACCGTCGGCGTGTGCATTGGTTTTCTGCCCTACAACTTCAATGGCGCAAGCATCTTCATGGGTGATGGTGGTGCCTATTTGCTCGGTCTTCTCGTTGCAGTTTCGACAAGTGTTGTCGGTGGTCGCGCCGACCCAACTACTCAGGCGTTCAGTGGCCAAACCTATTTCTTCCTCGCACCGTTGCTGATTCCGCTCATCATCTTGGGTGTGCCCGTCTTCGATGTGTTGTTTGCCATCGTGCGTCGTGTGAGCAAACGCCAAGGCTTCGCAACTGCAGATAAAGGGCATCTTCATCATCGCCTGATCAATCTTGGTCACGGCCCACGTCGAGCCGTTGCAATTCTGTGGTTATGGACAGCGTTGTTGTCCACGATTGTTCTGTACCCGGTGTTCAACAAAAGTGCAACAAACTTCGCACCGTTCGGCCTTGTCGCGATCGTTCTGTTCTTGTACACGGTTCTTCATCCCGACTTGCAGCGACCTCAGCCTGATGAGGAAGTCGAAATCACTGATTAGTCAGTTTCGTTACGGTGAAATATTTTCGCAATATCGTCAATGTTTATTGACGATATGAAATGAATTAAATTACCTGCGAGAAGGTATAGAAGTTTGAACACTCATCCCATGGATGCAGGTCTTTCATCTGTATGGTTCGGTATGGAAGAGTTCCAACATCCTTCACTTCCTGCGGGCGCACTGCATCGTGACGATTTGGCCCAGATTCTGTTTGGCCTCACCGATTACATCGGGGTGCACCAGGTGGTGTTCGACGAGTTCGGCACAATTGTCGACGCTGAGCTGATGTGGTGGAATTCCGCATACAAAAAAATTCGCGTCAAGCCAGTCGAATTTCGCCAGTCGATGGTGGCCACGTATTTCGAGCCGCACGTTGCGCTCTCGTATGTGAGCGAGACATGGAACAATGGGCGCGCTTTTCAATTGTTCGAGCTTCCTTCCACGGTGCGCGATCGTTATCGCGAACCCGGAGTTCGGGTGGCAATCCTCGTGAACTGGCAACGTGTCGGCGACTTTATCGTCGAAGCCGGCGGCGATATGAGCGAGTTCCTGGCCTTGCAAGACCTCCTCAGTGATCAGCAATCACTTGTTGCAATTGCGAGCAAACGCCGGGCGCTCGCAGTCGAGCGCGAACGTATCGGACGCAACCTTCATGACTCCGTCATCCAGCATTTATATGCAAGCTCGTTATCGCTTGGGGTTGCCGCCCGCAAGACCGACGAAGCAACCGCAAAGACCATCAATACAGTGATGTCCACGATTGATGGTGTGATTACTGAGATTCGCAATGAAATCCTCGATATTGAGAATCGACGCTCATCGCCATTGCGAACTCAACTGGAAGATGTTCTGATTCCGGTCCTCAGCCCCACAGGTGCAGATTTTGAATTGGCGATTGATGTGGAAGACATCGATCAGGACTTGTTCTCTCAGATTCGGGCAGTCACGGTGGAGGCTGCTTCCAATGCAGTGCGTCATGGAAGCGCGACCAGGGTCGCTGTTTACGTCGAACGCGACGGGCCGTTACTACGGCTCACTATCTCTGACAATGGCACGGGCATTCGCGAGGATGCACCACTGCAAAACGGTCTCAACAACATGCGCAATCGCGCCGAATCCCTAGGAGGGGATATGTCAATCAAAAATAACAATGGTGGAGGCACCATTCTTGAATGGTCGGTTCCACATCCAGGATGGGCATCATGATTCGCGTAGCAGTATGTGACGACCATGAAATGGTTCGCGAGGCACTTGCCAGTGTTCTCGCGCATGAGGAAGGCATCACCGTTGTTGGTGTTTCCGAGTCACTCGAAACAACCCGCACACTTGTCGACGCAGAAACCCCCGATGTCCTCGTTGTCGATGTGAGATTGAAGGAAGAATCGGGCCTCGATGTTGCGCGCATGGTGGTAGCGAATTATCCGAACGTGCGCATCGTTGTTCTTACATCTTTCAATTCAGATGAAGCACTTGTTGAGGCGTACGAGCTAGGCGCAAGTGCATTCATTCTC
>JBEAXB010000213.1:0-2910 GCA_041160045.1 Actinomycetota bacterium | reverse complement strand
ACCAAAGCGACTACTCTTCGAGAGTCCATTGCGATGGAGCCCCCCGACAGACATGTCGTATATGGCGGCGTCGTAATCGATAATCACAATCGAAACAGAAAGTAAACATTTCCGTGACCCTCCTGACCCCATTCATCCAATATGTTTGCTTGCATGCAAAGTCTTCTGGAGAGTGAGATGTCGATAGACAATCAAAACAACTCCAAGGCTGCGCAGTCGCTGTTGTCCTTCGACAACGTTTCCATGACATTCGACGACGGAACAAAAGCCCTCGACAATGTTTCATTCACTGTCAATGCCGGAGAGTTCGTCACAGTGGTTGGCCCATCTGGTTGCGGCAAGTCGACTCTTCTACGGATTGCATCCAACCTCGAGAAGAATTCTGCAGGCACCTGCAATGTAGACAGAGACAGCATCGGATACGTGTTTCAGGACGCGTCTCTCATGCCGTGGCGCACAGTGCAACGAAATGTCGAACTGATTGCCGAATTGCACAAGCTCGACAAATCAAAGCGCAAGGAATTGGCAGCAGAGGCAATCGACCTTGTCGGATTGCGTGGTTTCGAGGGTAAGTACCCTCGTCAATTGTCAGGCGGAATGCGCATGCGTGCATCCCTTGCACGATCGCTGGTGATGAGCCCAAAGGTGTTCTTGTTCGACGAACCATTCGGCGCACTTGATGAAATCACCCGCGAGCGTCTCAACGACGAATTGCTGCGCCTCTTTCAAATCGAAGGATTCGCCGGATTATTCATCACCCACTCGATCACAGAAGCCGTGTACATGTCCACCAAGGTGCTCGTCATGTCGGCTCGTCCAGGACGCATCATCGCTTCCTTCGATGTTCCCTTTGATTACCCACGTACGCATGATCTTCGTTACGAGCCTCAGTTCGCTGAACTGTGCGGCCAGATCTCACATTCACTGCGCGGAGCTCACTCATGAGCGACATTCAAGTAGCACCAGTACCCGTACTCGACGAGACTCTTCCCGACTCTCGTCAGCGCTCGACTTTGAGCGACATTCTCGGACCAGCAATTGTCTTCGTGTTCTTCATCGGCATCTGGTATCTGTTGTCAACGGTGATTCTTCCCGAACAAAAGCGTTTCCTGCTTCCCACGCCTCACAAAGTGATTACCGAAGGATTCGGCGTTTGGCGTTCGGGAGAACGACGGGGCTTGCAACCAATTTTGTTGTCCGTATGGGATACCGCAAAAATCGCACTCATCGGCCTCGGCATCACCATCGTGGTCGGAATGTCCGTTGCAATCTTGATGAGTGCGAGCAGATGGCTCGAACGAGCAACCTGGCCGTACCTAGTTGCAGTCCAAAGCGCCCCAGTGCTTGCCCTGACTCCTCTCATCCGTGCACTTATCGACAACACACGCACACAGCGACTTCTTGTTGTCGTTTTGATTGCAGTATTTCCGATTGTCAGCAACACATTGTTCGGATTGCTATCAGCCGACAAGAGCCAACACGAGATTTTCACTCTTCAAGGAGCAAGCCGGTGGGTTCGACTCACCAAGTTGCAGTTTCCAGCAGCATTGCCCAACATTTTTGTCGGGCTTCGTATCTCAGCTGGCCTTGCCGTTATCGGTGCCGTTGTCGGAGATTTTTATTTCCGACAAGGTGGAGTCGTTGGCATCGGTGCCCAAATCGACGTGTATCGCAATCGCTTATGGGGTCCCGAACTCATTACCGCCATCATCATGGCAAGCGCATTAGGTCTGGTGGTGTTCCTCTTTTTCGGATGGCTCTCTCATAGAGCCATCGGGAAATGGCACATCACCAACAGGGGTCAGTGACCCACAACTCAGAACAACCAACAACCAGGAGAACCACCACCATGAAGATCAGACCGCTCCTCGGAGTAGCTGTCATTGCAACCCTCACGCTCGCTGCGTGTGGCGGCAGTGATTCAGCTTCCGATACAACAGCAGCAGCGCCAGCTGCAACCGGAGTCGACCTTGTCGCAGCCGGTTGCCCAGCAACAGTGTCACTCCAGACTGACTGGAACCCAGAAGCTGAACACGGAAATCTGTACCAACTCGTTGGTCCTGATTACACAGTTGACACCGCAAAGCTTCGTGTCACAGGTGACCTCATGGCTGGTGGCAAGTCAACCGGAGTCAAGATTGAAATCCGTGCTGGTGGCCCAGCCATCGGATACAGCCAAGTGACTGCAGAGTTGTACAAGGACCCAAGCATCCTGCTTGGATTCACATCAACTGACGAATCAGTGTCCCATTCAGATGACGAATTCCCCACTGTCGCAGTTGTTGCACCATTCAATATCAACCCACAGATCATCATGTGGGATCCAGCGACATACCCAGACGTCAAGGCCATCGCCGATCTGAAAGAACCAGGTGTCAAGGTTCGCTACTTCGGTGGCGCTGCATACATGGAGTACTTCACAGCAACAGGCATCTTGTCAAAGACGCAAGTGGACGACACGTATGACGGAGCTCCAGCAGCATTCATCGCTGCTGGCGGCAAGGATGCTCAGCAGGGATTCGGTACATCAGAGCCGTACTTCTACAAGAATGTCTTGAAGGACTGGATGAAAGATGTCGGATACCAGTACATCCACGATGCAGGCTGGACCGCATACGCACAGTCCCTTGGTGGCACACCAGCAAATATCGCCAAGTACGATTCCTGCCTCACCGCATTGGTTCCCGTTATTCAGCAAGCTGTCATCGATTACGTGGCCGCTCCTGAGACTGCAAACGCACTCATCCTTGACATCGTTGCCCAGTACAACAACGGCTGGGTCTACGACGCAGGTCAGGCAGCAGCAGCAGTGGAAAAAATGCAAGCTGACAACCTGGTTGCCAATAGCCCAGACGGAACACTTGGTTCATTCGACATGGATCGCGTCACCAAGTTCATTGAAGTGGCAAC
>JBEAXB010000212.1:0-3304 GCA_041160045.1 Actinomycetota bacterium | reverse complement strand
CGTGACGACGTGACTCACCGTGTAGTTCTGAAGGGCGAGGGTCGCGACACCACCGGCAAGGGCAACGCCTCTGCCATCATCACCGCAGAACTCACATCACTTGATGCAAACAACACTGGTGTCAAGGTTCTCACTGATCTGTCTGTTACCGGGAAAGTTGCTCAGTTCGGACGCGGCGCAATGGCCGACATCAGCGACAAGCTCCTTGCACAATTCGTTGTCAACCTCAACACGCTGATCGCCGCCGACGACAGTGCACCTGCAGCAGCGCCAGCCGAGGCAGCCGCAACAACACAGGTCGACGACGTCGCTGTTGAAACAGCAGCTGTTGCCACCGATTCAGGCGTGCGAAAAATCGATGCACCAGAAGCCGAAGCGCTCGACCTTTTGTCGATCAGCCGTGGCGTGATCATCAAGCGTGCATTGCCTGTGGTTGCGGTTATCGCAGCCGTAGTCATCTGGCTTCTCGTCAAATAATCAATGCTGCTTCCTGGCGATGTGCCCACCGACCAGGATTTGGCCGACGTCACCCGTCTCATCGGACGCGTTCCCCAAGGTGAGTTTCGTGTTGTGGTGCGCAGTGCAACCGGAGAACCTGTCGTTCTCATGAATGCACCATTGCTCAATGACAACACACCCATGCCCACTTTGTATTGGCTGGTGGGCAGTGCCGAAGTGCATGCGGTCAGTGTTCTCGAAGCCGATGGCGCAGTTGATCAAGTGGAAGAACTGCTCGGGCTCGACGCCATCGATGCAATTCATGTTGCATACGGTGCGCGCCGCGATGCACTGATCCCGACAGACCATGTTGGGCCGCGACCATCAGCAGGAGTTGGTGGCACTCGCCGTGGAGTCAAATGTCTGCATGCACACCTTGCACATTGGCTTGCTGGCGGCGACGATGCAGTGGGTCAATGGGTTGCAGAGCAACTCGACACTCGCGGAAATACACGAGCGCAACGCATATGAGCGCCACGTCTGTTGCTGTCATCGATGTGGGTACCAACTCCACCAACCTGCTCGTTCTCGATGCCGACGGCACACAACTCGTGCGCACCGTTGCAACAACTCGTCTTGGTGATGGTTTACACACAACGGGTCAGCTGTCACCTGCCGGCATCGAGCGCACCGTCGACACCATCGCAACGCATGTGCAGACTGCAAAGGACCACGCAGTCACGAACATCCTGATTGTCGGCACCGCTGCATGTCGACGCGCGAGTAACACCAACGAACTGATTGATGCTGTGCAGACCCGCACCGGAATCACACTCACCGTGTTGTCCGAATCTGACGAAGCATCTCTGTCGTTTGCTGGTGCGCTCACCGACCTGCCCGAGCTTCTTGCGCCGACACTTGTCATCGACATCGGTGGCGGAAGTACCGAATACACGGTGGGCGTGATCGCCCCTGATCAGTCAGCAAGCATCCCGTTCGGTGCCGTGACATCCACCGAATCACACATCTCGTCAGACCTGCCAAAGCCCGAGGATCTCACCAACCTGATTGGTGCAGTCGCAGACGAACTCGAGGAACTCTCTCGCTCTATTCCCGCGCTCGCATCCCCCGCTCGCGTCATCGGCGTGGCGGGCACCATCGTCACCGTGGCTGCGATCGAACTCGGACTCCACACATTCGACGATCAGTTGCTGCACGGAATGATCCTCACCCGCGAAGCTGCAGAAGACGTGTTTCGCACGATGGCCACGGAGCCACTGTCGCTTCGCCGCCAGAACCCAGGCCTTCCTGCAGATCGAGCCGACATCATCGTGGCCGGCTGCTGCATTCTCGTTGCCACCATGCGGCGCCTGCGTCTCGATGAAATCATCGTGTCGACGCGCAGCCTTCTTGACGGCGTTGCAAATCGTGCGAGACTTTCTCCATGACCGCTATGCACCCGGCCAGACCATCACACACCGGACTACGTCTGTATGGCCGTCGCGTTGTTCTGCGCCCACTCGTGCCACAAGATTTCAACGGCTGGAGCGAAGTACGCCGCCGCAACGGTGATTGGCTCACCGTCTGGGAGCCCATGCGCCTCCCCCATCATCCAGATCCCGAACTCAGTCGCGATGTCTTTGCCGCCAGGTGTGGCGCACGCGATCGTGAACGCCATGCCGGATCGCAATATGCATTTGGCATTTTTGTTGATGGCGCCTTTGCAGGAGAAATCAATCTTAACAACGTGGTGCGCGGTGCATTCCAATCAGCAACGATTGGTTACTGGATCGATAAGGCTCGTGCCGGACGCTCACTCATGGCAGAAGCAGTTGCGGTACTGGCACAGTATTCATTCGAAGAACTGCATCTTCATCGTCTCGAAATCTGCATCATTCCGCGCAACAACAACTCACGTCGTGTGATGGAAAAACTCGACATCCGCACCGAAGGTGTGGCCGAGCGCTTCCTCGAAATCAACGGCACATGGGAAGACCATGTGCGCTACGGCATCACCATCGAAGAATGGAATGATCGCCGCGACGAATTTTCGGCGAACTGGCTCGCTAACTAGCGAGGCGATTCCACGCGTCGGCACGTTGCCGACGCACGACATTGCGACGCTTCCAGTCCTTTGTCTTCCAATGCCTCAGAGGCTGACGGGTGCTCTTTGCAATTCCCATCTGAGCGTCATGATGATGCACGGGCTTCCACTCTGGCCCCGGTTCCTCGATGTCAATTGGCTCAAGGCCATGACTCACAGCTTCGACTGCCAGATGCAGTTCGCTGTTCACGCGGTGACGCTCGTTGTGGGCGTGAGCCCTCAATTCAGCACGAGGTGCTGGCGCCTGGTCTAGGTTGCGATTTCGATTACTCATCGCGCCCTCCTTCCGGAGCCCCGCTCATCGCGCCCTCCTTCCGGAGCCCCGACGAGCTCCATACGGTTCCCTTAATCGGACAGTACTCCTCGATGCCTTGAATGTGAAGGACTAAATCGGAATACTTTGCACCGACTTTGGGTCAAGAGGTGATGCGAAGACTGCGAAGCACGGCGGCCTCGCCAGCAATGGCCCGCAGACCAACGCGACACGTTCCAACTTTGAGTGCAACAAGACGCGTCTTCGATGCATCAAGGCGACAAATCTTCTTCGAAGCAGCAGACACGGACCACAACAAGGACAGATCTCCTGCAATGTTTGCGATTGTCGATGTGCGAATTGTCTGACCTGCACGCAATGCTCGAACTGCAACCGTGCTGTTACGCGGTGTTGCAATGCCATCACCGAGCGCGCTACGAGACTTCACCACTACCTGATATGTCCTGCCGGTTACGAGACCAGAGAAACGGATTGCGGTGACTCCGGGC
>JBEAXB010000211.1:0-2915 GCA_041160045.1 Actinomycetota bacterium | reverse complement strand
CAGTTGATCGCGGAACACAACATGCAACAACATGATGCCCACTGTGACAACGCCCTGTACTTCGGGAACAAAGATCACGGTGCGGTTGTCCTTGCGTCCACGTGCAACGAGAACTTCCTGGTCAGCTGCGACGCGGTGCTTTGTACCAACAAGAGCTTTGTTTGTTTCGACACGCGACGAAAGATCGCGAGCGATGCCACCGCGATCAACGATGCGGATGGTGGCCGAACGTGGCTCACCTTCGATTGCATAGCGCGTGAAGCCGGCGACGGATTCGACAGCGAGGTCGAGCGATGCAAGAACCTTGAGCGTTGCGTACGACAAGTGATCTCGCGGGGTGCCGGAGTCGAGAACGGCACGTACGAGTGGACGATCGAGAAGGCCCTCCTCACTGCGAGAGATTCCGACAGTGACGGTCTTTGCCTGGTGCTTGATTGCATCAATCGGGCGGGTGAGTTCGTCGATGGCACTGTTGAGAGCACCAATCAAGTCATCGAGCAGTGCTGCTGGCGAAGCCGAGCGACCTGTTTCGCGCTGATATGCCTGCAATGGTTGTGGGCTGGTGACAATGCGCAGCAAAGACACAACACGTACGGCGGTGGATGCTTCGAGGTTGCCGTTGTATTGGCCGGTCTGCAAGACATTGAAGAACTGCTGGGCACCTGAACCGATTTGCTGCTCGATGAGTGTGAGGGCTGCATCGCCGTTACCGCCACGTCCAACAGCGAGTTCGATGACTTCGCGTAATTGACGCAGTGGACGCGCGAGCGCATCGATAGCGAGTGCTGCTTCGTAACCGAACAAGTGTCCGACCATGGAAGAAAGAACGAATGCGAGGGCCGGGTCTTCAGCAGGCACTTTGACCACTGCTGCAGATACATCATCGAAACGGGTTTCACCAACAGTGGCAACGACAATCGGAATCGCCTTGTGCGCCTTGAAGATTGCCACTTCTTTTGCCACATCGGTTGCAGTGCCATCACTCAGGCCGGCGGCACACACAAGAATCATTGGCTCACACGACAGGTCGATGTGCTTTTTGTCTTCGGTAACATCGCACGAAATCGATTTGTAGCAAAGCTCGGACAACTTGATGCGCACTTCGTTTGCAGCAACCGTGTTCGGGCCACTGCCAACAACTGCCCAGTACCTGCGCGATGGTGCAAACTTCTGTGCAATCAGACCAATTTCGCTACGTTGCGCAATCACGGTCTCCATTGCGTGCGGCATATCGATGAGTGACGACAAGATGCGGTGCATGCGCTCGGGGTTTGCGGTGCCGAGTGCCTGTGCGATTGCACACGACAAAATGGCACCTGCGGCAACCTGTGCATAGAACGCCTTGGTGCTCGCAACACTCATCTCAACGTCGCGCCCATCAGATGTGTAATACACGCCTTGTGCCTTGCTGGCCAGTTCGCTGCCACGTCTGTTGACAATGGCGAGGACTGCTGCGCCACGTGTTGCCACGAGGTCGACAGTGCGGTTGGTATCGGTGGTGGTGCCGCTTTGGCTCACTGCAATCACCAGCATGTCGGACATATCGGACGACATGGCGAAACCAGAGAGCTCTGTAGCGGTGAGTGCTTCCACCTGCACCGACGAATCAAGGAGTGAGCCAAGTACCGGAACAAGAGATGTGCCTGCAACGGCTGCTGTGCCTTGGCCAATGATGCGGATGCGCTTGATGGACCCGCTTGCCAATCGCTCGACAATGCTTGTCGGCAATGTTGCAGCATCGAGGTCGGGAACAAGAAGGCCGTTGACAGTGAGTGTGCGGCCGCGGATGGTCTTGCGGAAACTGCGAGGTGCTTCGGTGATTTCCTTCAGCAAGAAGTGCGTGAAATCTCCACGGTCGATGTCGCGCGTTGTCACTTCGGCCACTGCAACATCGGCATCTGTCATCGGGATAGCGGTGCCGTTATATGCACAACGCGTGATGCCAGCGATTGTTCCGGCGCCCGCAGAACTGAGACGCACCACCTGCCCGCGGCTATTCGGGTCGGCTGGGTCGCACGGTGTCTCGCCGTCGAGGCGCACGTAATGCATTGTTTCTTCCACCGTGCCGTACGGCTCGCTGGCAACGATGAAGCGATCTTCTGCAAGGCCGATGTACAAACCCTGGCCACTGCCATGCAATGCCAAGTACATGTCGTCTGGTTCATCGGCTGCGCTGTAACCAATGGCAACAGAACCCTCGAACTGGGTGACTGCATTGATGAATGCATCGAATGAAGCGAGTCCGTTTGCTCGACCACGGTCGACGATTGCGGGAATCACCTTTGCATCGGTGGTGATGGGCTCGGCGAAATGAAGATTATGGCGAATGCGCAGATCAGCGTGATTATCGACATCGCCATTGAGAACGGCAACGGATACTGCCCTGTTCGGCGCATCCACTTCTTCACCGTTCACCGGGTGGGCGTTTGGCTCAGAGATGATGCCGACGCTCGCCCATCGTGTGTGGCCGAGAACTGCAACGCGTGCATCGGTTGTCTGCAACACCTGTCGCAGCAGATCATCCGCGGCAACTGCATCGCGCATGTGTCGCGTGTTGTCACCCAACTCGCCGATCTCGGCTGCTGCCTTGTACACAAACACGATGGTGTTTGCCGTGTGGCGAACACTGCTGTTGGTGAACAACGGATCTGTCGATCGCAGTGAAATAGCAGCGACCATCTCGGGGGTTGGCGAAGCAAACGATGCAGAGGTAACAAGAACACTGATGCCTGCGGAATCTCGTCCGCGTACTTCCATGCGGTCAATTGCAGAAAATGCCTGGTGAACCGCGAGGTACCCGGCCAGTGCCGAAGCGTCAGCATCACGACCAGCAAGAACATGCACGGCGTCTGCTGCACGAATGCGATCGCGGCGAATGGCCCACGACCCATCGCGCACTCGTGACAAACGGGCAA
>JBEAXB010000210.1:0-2919 GCA_041160045.1 Actinomycetota bacterium | reverse complement strand
TCTCAGAACCAACTCATGCAATTTCTACTCTGAATAATCTTGGTCTCGCTGCAATGCTTGTTGCGAGCGATGAGTCAACACTTTGCACAGATACATGGGAGAATTTCGCTCATGAATAACCAACTGTGGTGGAATCTCACCCGTGCGTCGGCAAACATTGCGACGATTCTTATTGTCTTCACAATCTTGTGGGGAGTGCTTCTCGCGACGCGAGTACTAAAGCCGAACGACCGGCCGGCATGGCTTCGTGACTTGCACACGTGGGTCGGGGGTCTCGCTCTTGTCTTTACCGTGATCCACATGGTCACGTTGATTGCTGATTCTTACATCACTTTTTCTGTGATTGATGTCTTGGTCCCATTTGCGAGTGATTGGAAACCGATACCCGTCACTTTGGGAATCATTGGCTTCTACATTTTGGCCGCGGTGCAGATCACCTCGATCATGATGAAGAAAATTCCAAAGACTCTCTGGCGACGAATCCACATGTTGTCGTATCTGCAATTCGCCATCGTTGTAGTCCACGCACTGACTGCGGGCAGCGATGTGGGCAAGCCCTGGTACACAGGTTTCACGGTGGCCATCGCAATGGTGGGCGCAGCAATCGCTGGGTTGCGCTGGGTGGCAGGTCGGTCCTCAACGAGGCGCCGCAGCAGCCCAACGGCTTCGTAAGCACCACAAGACAAGTGGTGGGCCAGGCAGGGCTCGAACCTGCGACCAAGGGATTATGAGTCCCCTGCTCTAACCAACTGAGCTACTGGCCCGAGGGTCGAACCAAGTAACGGGTCGACTGGCTCCGGGGGTGGGGCTCGAACCCACGACAAACGGATTAACAGTCCGTTGCTCTGCCAACTGAGCTACCCCGGAAGGGAACTCACACGATACCAGCGCGGGAACCCAGCCCCCAAGACGATGGGGCTATTCCCCTTCGAGGAAACTGCGAAGGCGCTGGCTATTGATGGGGTGGCGAAGACGAGCAAGGGTTTTTTGCTCGATTTGACGAATTCGCTCACGGGTGACGCCTTCTTGTTTTGCGACTTCATCGAGGGTCTGTGGCTCGCCACTTGCGATTCCGAAGCGCTTTTCCAGGATTCGACGATCACGATCTGGCAGATGATCAAGTTCGAGCGAGATGGCATCGACCAACTGGCGACGCTGCACCACAATGTCTGGTGCTTCATCATTGCTGCCACCAAATTTGTCGCCCCAGGTGGTTGAGTCGTCGTCACTTCCCACTGGCTCGTCAAGGCTCGTGGTCACCGATGAAATTTGCTTCAGCTCTTCGATCTTTTCGGCAGGAATCAGTGTTCGTTCAGACAGTTCTGCATACGTGGGTGAGCGCTTCAATTCGACTGTGAGTTCGCGATCTGCCTTCGTGATGCGATTCAACATTTCGACAACATGACTCGGAACGCGGATGGTGCGGCCTTGATCAGCCATTGCCCTCATCATGGCTTGACGAATCCACCAGGTTGCATAGGTTGAAAATTTGAAACCCTTTTCCCAGTCGTACTTCTCGGCAGCACGCATGAGCCCGATGTTGCCTTCTTGAATCAGATCGAGGAGTTGCAGTTCGCGTCCGTCGTACCGACGTGCAATCGAAACCACTAATCGAAGGTTGGCGGTAATCAGATGTTCGAATGCGTCCTCGCCGTCACGCAGGATCTGGCGAAGTTCGCGCCGTTGTGTGGCAGTGAGAGTTCCCTCAACGTCACGCATCTTTGCCGCTTGCATGTCTCTGATTGCCTTGCCGAGTCGACGTTCGTCTTCTGCACTGAGCAGTTCGACCTGACCGATTTCTTGCAGATACATACGCACTGCATCACCGGTATCGGCAGTCACAATCTTGGTGGTTAACACCTTTTTCGGAACTGGTTTTCTGTCGATTGGTCCGGAGATATCTGGTTCGACTTTTGCTATGGAGATATTTGATTCTTGTAACACCGATTCGATGTGACGAATCATCTCTGCATTAAGTTCCACGTTTCGAAAAACATGTGCAACCGTGTTCGGATCAACGAAACCATCATCGGTACGTGATGCAAGCAAGGTGGCCCACTCTGTGAGATCGACCGCTTCGTGCGGGACTGACAGCTTGGTTCGTTTCGTCATGCGATTTCCTGTGCCGCCTGTGCGAGCCATTGCAACAACGAAACAGAAGCTGCTGTTGCGCGATCATGTTTGCCCAGATCTTCGAGGGCATTGCGCACGATGCGATCTTGCTGAATTCGTTCGATATCAGAACCCGTTCGATGTCGCGCCAATTCGCGACGAACGGCTGCTGCAATCAGTGCCCGAGACTCAATTAACGGGTCGGCTTCGATGTCGTAGACCGCGGCACGTTCGATGACATCTGCTGCATCGGGCGCTATGCCTTGCAGTGCAACATGTACGTCACCCTCGGCATTTGCCAAAGCCCGAAAGGCCTCGCGCGACGCATCATCGGGGAACAACTCTTCAATGAGCCACGGTGCAATGGTGTCCCATTCGTGAATCAACAACGAGAGCGCAACAAAGCCTGCACCCTCTGGTGCGTGCTGGATTGGAGCTGCCACAACAACGGGCGCTGAGCCTCCCCGTTCGGCCACTTTGACAAGTTCTCCTGCCGATACCCCGGTGTGGCTTGCCACCTGACCCGCATACAACCGTCGCACGTTTGCATCGGGGTGCTCGTTAACGAGTTCCATTGCTTTGCCTGCAAGACGGGCACGAGATTCGGGCGAACGAAGTGGGTGTGCATCAAACAAACGCTTCAAACGGAAGCCAAGGAACGGCATCGCTTCATTGATCGCAGTTGCAAGTGCTGCTGGGTCTGAGCTGGCCAATTCGCCTGGGTCTTTGCCCGCAGGAAACTGCGCGACCGACACCGAGATGTCGTATTTTTTTTCCCATGCATAAAACTTGTCGGTTGCACCTTGG
>JBEAXB010000209.1:0-2921 GCA_041160045.1 Actinomycetota bacterium | reverse complement strand
AGCTACATCGTGTACGGGCCATTGGCGAACGGCGCGACGCAAGTGATGTACGAAGGCGTACCGAATTACCCAGCCAATGATCGAATGTGGCAGATCATCGAAAAATACAAGGTCACGATTTTCTACACAGCACCAACAGCGATTCGCACATTCATGAAATGGGGAATCGAGGAACCCGCAAAGCATGATCTGTCGTCGTTGCGTTTGCTCGGCAGTGTGGGTGAGCCCATCAACCCCGAAGCGTGGATGTGGTATCACGAACACATTGGCGGGAAGAACTGTCCGATTGTCGACACGTGGTGGCAAACAGAAACAGGCGGCATCATGATCAGCCCCCTGCCTGGTGCAACAACAACAAAGCCCGGTTCGGCAACATTTCCGTTACCAGGTATCGGTGCTGAAGTGCTCGACGATGATGGAAAACTCGTGACCCATGGTGGCGGCTACCTCACACTCACGCACCCATGGCCCGGAATGCTGCGCGGAATCTGGAAAGACCCAGAGCGCTATAAAGACGCGTATTGGTCGCGATTCGAGGGGCGTTACTTCGCAGGAGACGGTGCCAAACTCGACGACGATGGCTACCTCTGGTTGCTCGGGCGTGTTGACGATGTCATGAACGTTTCCGGTCACCGCATCTCCACCACCGAAGTGGAAAGCGCTCTCGTATCGCACCCAAGTGTTGCTGAGGCTGCAGTTGTTGGTGCAAATGATGCGACCACAGGTCAAGCGATCATTGCGTATGTGACCCTCGTTGGTGGAATGGAAGTTGATGAACAGGTTCTGCGCAATCACGTGGCCACAGAAATCGGTGCCATTGCAAAACCCAAAACAATTTATTTCACGCCGGATCTTCCAAAGACTCGCAGTGGGAAAATCATGCGGCGCTTGTTGCGAGACGTTGCAGAAGGTCGCAACCTGGGGGACACCACCACGCTTGCCGATGCAAATGTGGTGAACGAACTGCAAAAACGCGCAGCTGAAGCACCAAGCGAAGACTAATCAGCGTGCGAGCGCAACGATAAGAGCAGCAACTTGCGACGCAAACAATCCGGCCATCCATTTGTTTTGGGTAGCCATTGTTGTGGCAATTTTAGTTGTCAAACGTTCTTCAATAAACAGAAGGTCTGTCTTTGTGGCGATATCAGACCATCCGCTTGGTGGTAAGTGTTCGACCAATGTGTTCGCTGTGCCCACGCCCAACTTCTCCCGTAGAACTGAATGCATCTCGTATCGCTGCGATTCTGATATCGACATTGTAAATATCTCCTTGATGACTTGTCGAGGAGATGTGTACGAAAAATAGTTAGTCGCGGAAGTTTTCGAATTGCAATGGCACGCCGAGATCTTCACCCTTCAACAGGGCCATCACTGCTTGCAGGTCGTCACGCTTCTTGCCGGTGACGCGAACTTGTTCGCCTTGGGTCTGGCTCGAGATTCCCTTGCCAGCTTTTTCCTTGATCAACTTGTTAATCTCGCGAGCCTTGTCTGATGAGATACCCACCTTGACTGTGACAACCTGACGAATCGTGTCGCCAGAGGCCTGTTCGAACTTGCCCCAGTCGATTCCCTTGAGCGACATTCCGCGCTTGACGAATTTTTCTTCGAGCAACACGCGAACGGCGCGGGCCTTTTCTTCCGAAATGGTCTTGATGGTGATGATCAGTTCGTTCTGATCGATGGAGGAGTCGGTGCCCTTGAAGTCGAACCGCTGGGTCATCTCGCGTTGGGCCTGATCCACGGCATTGCGGAGTTCTTGGCGGTCGATGTCGGAAACAATGTCAAAAGAAGGCATGGGGTAGAAGGCTACATAGCCCGCTAACCTTGGCGTTTCCATAGGGGTCGGTGCCCGAGCGGCCAAAGGGAGCAGACTGTAAATCTGCCGGCACAGCCTTCGAAGGTTCAAATCCTTCCCGGCCCACCATGGATAAGGCCGGCCAGCCTTATCAGTATCTGACCCCGTCGGTTTTCCGGCGGGGTCACTTGCTGTTTTGGGCCAAGTTCAGGCTTTGGGGCGTTCGTGCAGCAGGCACTGCATGAGGGCAACATCGAGCCATTTATTGAATTTTCGACCGATTTCCCGCTCAATTCCGACCAATTGGAACCCAAGAGCCTCGTGGAGGGCGATAGAACCCTCAGAAAGAGTGGTAATTCGGGCCATTACGGCGTGAAAACCGCCATTTTCGGCGGATTCGAGCAGATGGGAGAGCATTGCGCGCCCAATTCCGAGCCGGCCAAGATCGCGGCGGACATAGACAGAATCCTCCACTGAGGTGCGGTAGGCGGCACGTTCCTTATATGGGGAAAGGGCTCCGAAGCCCACAACCTCGCCCCGCAGCTCGGCGACATAGACACAAAAGGCTCCTTGGCGGGCATTTTGCCACTCCAGCTGGTCGGAAAGGGTCCGGGGAACCAGGTCGAAGGTGGCAGTTTCGTGCTCGACCTCATAGTTGTAGATGGCTCGGATGGCCTCGGCGTCGGCCTCGACTGCATGACGGATCTGGATGTCTTCCACGTCTCAAAACCTAGTGGCGTATCGGTCAGATACCGCGCTAGCCTTTTCAGTCCGGCTCGTGGAGACTTTCTTCACGCGCACGCCCTCTTAGCTCAGTCGGTAGAGCGTTTCCATGGTAAGGAAAAGGTCGTCGGTTCGATTCCGACAGAGGGCTCCGCCATCTGGCTCGCTAGATGGTTGAAGCGACCAGTACGCCTCGGCGGCGTAGCTCAGTTGGTCAGAGCATCCGGCTCATAATCGGAAGGTCATCGGTTCGATCCCGATCGCCGCTACATATAACAAAAATCATCTTGCAAGGAGCAGACATTGAGCAAAGCAAAGTTTGAGCGTAATAAGCCACACGTAAACATCGGAACCATGGGTCATATCGACCATGGCAAGACCACATTGACCGCTGCGATTTCAA
>JBEAXB010000208.1:0-2934 GCA_041160045.1 Actinomycetota bacterium | reverse complement strand
TCGACGTAATCGTCACAGAACCACCAGAAGAATGATTCAGTGCGCTCAAGAACGCGTGCGTAGTCGAATGCTTCGAATGCTGCGGTCGTTTCGTCGACGACGCCGGCGAGGCGATGCAGCATTGCAATATCGATCGGCTCGGTGGGGGCAACACTCTCGTCCGCATCGCCAAAGCCAAGAACAAACTTCGTGACATTCAACAACTTGGTGGCCAACTTGCGGCCCACCTTCATCTGGTCTTCGCTGAATGCGGTATCGACACCTGGTCGGGCGCTCACGGCCCAGTAACGCACCGCATCACTGCCGTACTGGTCGAACAGGTCGAGTGGCGTGACAACGTTGCCTTTTGACTTCGACATCTTCTTGCGATCAGGATCGAGAATCCAACCCGACAACGTGGCATTGGCCCACGGAGCAGAATTGTGTTCGAAGTGCGAGCGCACCATCGTGGCAAACAGCCAGGTACGAATGATGTCGTGGCCTTGTGGTCGCACATCGAAGGGGAAGACCTGATCGAATACCGAGTTGTCATCTTCCCAACGCGAGGCGATTTGTGGAGTGAGAGATGATGTCGCCCATGTGTCCATGACATCGGGGTCACCAATGAATCCGCCGGGCTTGCCGCGCTGATCTTCGGTGTAGCCAACCGGTGCATCGGTGCTCGGATCGATTGGTAGACGGGATTCGTCTGGTACCAAGGGAGAATCATGCAGTGTCTCGCCGTCGGCATCAAGTGGATACCAAACAGGAACCGGAACACCGAACCAACGTTGGCGGCTCACGAGCCAGTCGCCATTGAGTCCTTCGACCCAGTTCGAATAGCGATGGCGCATATGGTCGGGATGCCAGGCGAGGCCTGCACCGCGGGCCAACAATGCATCGCGCAATGCGACATCACGGCCACCGTTGCGGATGTACCACTGACGGCTGGTCACGATTTCAAGAGGACGGTCGCCCTTTTCGTAGAACTTCACTGGGTGGGTGATGGGCCGTGTGGCGCCAATCATCTCGCCAGATGTGGTGAGCATTTCTGCGATTGCAGTTTGTGCCTGCTTTGCAGACTTGCCAACAAGAGTGGCGTAGTGCGCAAGGCCGGCAACGTCTGTCAGACCATTCGGTGCATCTGCAACGATGCGACCATCGCGCGAGATGATGGGACGCATCGGTAACTGCAACTCGCGCCACCAGATCACGTCGGTGAGATCGCCGAAGGTACAGCACATCGCAATGCCAGTGCCCTTGTCGATCTGTGCGAGTGGGTGTGCAACGACAGGAACTTCTACGTTGAACAACGGAGTGCGCACCATCTTGCCGAACATCGGCTGGTAACGCGGGTCGTCAGGATGAGCAATCAATGCAACGCAGGCAGCCAATAGTTCGGGCCTTGTTGTATCGATCAGGATGTCGCCAGAGCCATCGGATTTGTGAAATGCGAGCGTGTGATACGCACCGGGACGGTCGCGATCTTCGAGTTCGGCTTGCGCAACAGCAGTGCGAAAGTCGACGTCCCACAGTGTTGGTGCTTCCTGCGTATATGCCTCGTTGCGTGCAAGGTTGCGCAAGAATGCGCGCTGACTTGTGCGACGCGAACGATCTTCGATGGTGGTGTACAACAACGACCAATCAACAGATAATCCAAGTCGACGAAACAAGTCCTCGAAAATCTTTTCGTCCTGCGCGGTGAGTTCTTCGCACAATTCGATGAAGTTCGGACGAGACACTGGAACTGCACGATGGTCTTTCGGTGGGTCGCCACGAAACGGTGGCTGAAAATTTGCAACGTATGCAACCGACGGGTCACAGGACACACCGAAGTAGTTCTGCACGCGACGTTCTGTTGGCAGACCGTTGTCGTCCCATCCCATCGGATAAAAAACACTCTTTCCGCGCATGCGCCAGAAACGAGCAACGGTGTCGGTGTGGGTGTAGGAAAACACATGCCCCATGTGCAAGGAACCACTGACCGTGGGCGGTGGAGTGTCGACAGCAAAGACATTTGCACGGGTTGCGGACCGATCGAAGGCGTATGTGCCGTTCTGATCCCAACTTTCGATCCATTTCGACTCAACATTGTCGAGGGTGGGCTTCTCAGGGACAGCGGACATAGGTCTTAAATCGTAGGCTTGTCAGAGTGCTGAACCTCTATGACACCGCCACCCAGAGCGTGAGACCCCTCGCCCTGCGCGAGCCGGGCAAGGTCAGCATCTATCTCTGTGGCCCCACGGTCTACGGGCCACCCCATTTGGGCCACGGACGGGCCACCTTGGTCTATGACATCCTTCGCCGCTATCTCACCTGGACTGGGCTCGAGGTGCGCCTTGTCTCAAACATCACCGATATCGACGACAAGATCATCGACCGCGCCAATCGCGAGGGCCGCCCCTGGACCGATATCACCCACAAGTGCGAATCCATCTGGTTCGAGGCCATGGGCAAGCTCGGCGTGCAGCGCCCGACCGATGTTCCCCATGCCACGGACTATGTCGACAGCATGGTCGACATGATTGCCACGCTGATCGGCACCGACTCTGCCTATGTCACCGATGATGGTGTGTACCTGAGCATCGCGAGTGTTCCCGATTACGGATTGCTTGCACATCAGAACCTCGACGACATGTTGAGTGGCGGTGGCGATCGCGAAGTATTCGGCGCCATCAACAAGCGGCACCCATCCGACTTTGCATTGTGGAAGTTCACGAAACCCGGCGAGCCTGCATGGCCTTCTCCGTGGGGCGAGGGTCGTCCTGGCTGGCACAGCGAATGTGTCGTGATGAGTCTCGACATTTTGGGCGAAGGTTTTGATCTTCACTGTGGTGGTGCAGACCTGCGGTTTCCGCACCATGAAAATGAACGAGCGCAAGCAGTCGCACTCGGCAAAACGTTCGCCAATCATTGGATGCATAACGGTTTTGTTGTCGATATTGAAGGCGAAAA
>JBEAXB010000207.1:0-2946 GCA_041160045.1 Actinomycetota bacterium | reverse complement strand
CGGGTCACGCCCTCAACGGAAAAGGTCTTCCATGTCTGACAACAAGCCTCTGAAGCACAAGTACGGAACAATCGACAATGACTACGGAATGTTCCTTGCCACTCGACCTCCCGAAGAAGATGGCCCGATCTACATGGTGAACCTCATGAAATACCACGAAGTGGCTCAGTACACAGAGGGTGAAGGCAACCCAGGCATCAGCGGCAAGGAAGCCGATGATCGTTACAACCCAAGTTCGGTTCTCAACAAGATTGGCGCCAACGTCGTGTTCTACGGAGATGTCGTGAGCAACAATGTCGGCACTGAAGACTGGGACCGCATCGGCATCGTTCGTTACGCCACACGCAAATCTTTCATCGAGATGCAGAGCCGTTCAGATTTCGGCGAAAAGCACGTGCACAAAGCCGCCGGCATGGAGCGCACCACTCTTGTGTGCTGCCGTCCCGAAGATGAATCAATCGACACTCGCGATCGCCCAACACCACTCGAACTTCGCACCGTTGCCATGGTCGTACGCCGCAATGTCGATGTTGCCACCGCATACACCGCGATTCCCGGAGCTGTGAACTTTGCTGGCGAAGGAACCATCATCGGTGACGGCCGAAAGTGGGACACAGTTCAGTTCGTGCCCGTTTCATCGGTTGCCGAAGTGGAAACAATCGCACAGTTCGTAAAGGATTCCGCAGAAGGCGATTGCTACGTCATGGGAGTGCACGTCACTCTCGACTGCCTTACAACTCCGTAAGCACCGCTTCAAGATCTGATTCCGACAAGGCACCTCGTCGTGTCGTGACCGACCCATCGGTATCCACGAATACCCACGCAGGCTGAAACGGAATTTCATATTTCCGATAGATGTCGCCAGCCGTGTCATCAAGGTTCACGAACGACAGTTTGTGACGCTCAATGAACGCTGCATAGTCATTGTCGGAGCCACTCCAAGCAACGCCCACTACCTGCACCTTGTCGGCAAATTTTGTACTGGCCTCCTCGACCGAGGGGGCTTCAAAATTACACGTGCTTCAACCAGGAGCCCAGAACCAAAACGCAACAGGCTTTTGTGCCACTGCTGCATTCAGCGAAAACGTGCTGGCATCACCAATCACGCGCGCTGTCAGATCGTTAGCACCAATGGATACTGAGTCATTCACCGCAACAGTCGCTCCGGATGAATCTGGCGTAGATCCGCACGCAGCGAGACCCGCTAACGCAACACCACAAAGCACACGAGCAAAGAACCGCATTCCATGACCTTATCTGATGCACTAACGCACATGTTTGGCATCGAGAAAATCAGTCAGTTCGTCCTTCCCGACGCCTAGTATTTCAAGTCCGTTTCTAAACGCCCCGAAAGGGTGATACCAGTTCACAACACGACCAAAAGGATTTCCATGAATACCTTCGAACAACTCGAGTCAAATGTCCGTTACTACTGCCGCCGATGGCCAGCAGTGTTTGCCACATCAAGAGGATCCACGATCACTGATGAGGACTCGAAGGAGTATCTGGATTTCTTTGCCGGTGCTGGTGTCCTTTCATACGGGCACAACAACCCCGAACTGGTCGACGTTGCTATCGAACACTTGCGCGCAGGAAAGCTCTTGCACAGCCTCGATACATTCACGGTCGAAAAACGAGAGTTTCTGAATACTTTCGAAGAACTGATTCTGGAACCACGACACATGGACATGGTCGTACAAGCCGTTGGGCCAACCGGAGCCACCGCAGTGGAAGCTGCTCTCCAACTCGCCCAACGAATCACCGGCAAGCGGGCAGTTCTCGGCTTTGCTGGCGGATACCACGGCATGACCTATCGAGCAGCGTCTGTGTCAGATTCCATGGCTGGTCGAGAAACAGTCGCCCACATCAAGGATTTCGTGGCGCTCCCCTTCGTTTCTCACATGACCGACAATGATCTTGAGCTGCTCGACCGCACATTGAACACAACCGTTGATGGCCAAAAGATTGGCGCCATCCTGATTGAGTCAACCCAAGGCGAAGGCGGAGCTCGAGCATTCGACCCCCGCTACCTAGCCACGCTTCGTGCAAAAGCGTCGGAGTACGGCGTCATCGTGATTGCTGATGAAGTGCAAGCAGGTGTTGGACGCACTGGCGCTTTCTTTTCTTTCGAAGGATCAGGGCTCGACCCCGACATCATTTGCTTATCGAAGGCAATCAGTGGTCTTGGCTTGCCCATGGCTATCAACCTCATCAGGCGCGATCTCGATACATGGAATGCCGGAGAATTCACTGGCACGTTCCGCGGAAACAATCTGGCCTTTGCAACATCAACGAAAATGTTGCAAACGTATTGGGGTAACTCACAGTTCGAACACGAGACCAAGTGCAAGGGACAAATGGTTCGCACCAGCCTGCAAGCAATTGCAGACACCTACGAATCATTGAATTTTGAAGTAAACGGAAAGGGCCTGCTGTGTGGTCTCCATGTGAAAGACACCGAGCTAGCCAATCGCGTGACAAACGCGGCCTTTGATCGCCAGCTCATTATTGAAACATGCGGAGCCGGGGATCAAGTTGTCAAACTTCTTCCTCCACTCACCACCACCATCGATGAATTCCGCGATGGCCTTGAGCGTCTCACAGATGCATTTGCGGCCACTCTCGCATGAGCAATCAATCCTGGGAAGACCTCCTTGTAACAGTTGATAGCAACGGCCTCGAACGCCTCACTGTGGCCGCCACCACTGCGGTGTCGAGCATCCAACGACCAGCAGGCCCCCGTAGCAACCTCACACCCACCGAACTGCACGACCTCATCTGGGCAACCGACATCTGCTCCGATAACGGCATGCCACTCACTGACGTTTTGCAACACTTTGGTCAAACCGTGTGGGCCAACAGTGTCGTTCCATTCGATCCGTCGTGTGTTGCTCACCTGCATCCTCCCACCATGATTCCAAGCATCGTGACCGAGATGTCCATCGC
>JBEAXB010000206.1:0-4797 GCA_041160045.1 Actinomycetota bacterium | reverse complement strand
GTGTTGGACGCAGCGACATCAACGGGCCTCACCACTTCTCGAGACCAGGTGCGAATGGTTGTGGCAGGCGCGCCTCCGCCGACAAAAACAATCGAACGAGTCGAGACCGAATTGGGTTGGGAATTTGTGCAGATCTATGGCCTTACTGAGACATCGCCTTTGTTGACGATGAATCGCTCCCGTGCTGAATGGGATTCGTTGAGTACGGCCGAGAGGGCAGTGAAGTTAAGTGCAGCAGGCGCTCCGACACTTGGCGTGCAGATGTCGGTGGATACAGAAGGCGAACTCCTGGCGCGCAGCAATGTGATCATGTCCGGATACTGGGAACAGCCTGTCGAGACCGAGAAGGCGATTGTCGATGGATGGTTCCACACAGGTGACGGCGGCTCAATTGGCGAAAACCATTATGTGACGATTTCTGATCGTAAGAAAGATGTCATCGTGTCTGGCGGCGAGAACGTCTCGTCCATCGAGGTGGAGGACGCAGTCTTTTCCCACTCCGAGGTCTCTGAAGTGGCTGTGATCGGCGTGCCCGATGAAAAGTGGGGAGAGGCCGTTCTTGCTCTTGTCGTGACAACGCCCGGATCTTCTGTGACCGAGGCCGAATTGATCGCCTACGTACGAACAAAGCTGGCTGGCTACAAATGTCCCAAACGAATCGAATTCCGGGCGGAACTGGCACGTACTGCCACCGGAAAACTACAGAAATTCAAGTTGAGGGCTCCGTATTGGGAAGAACTGGGCCGCCAGGTCAATTAGCCCGAGAGAGTGGTATGTGTGGCGTGCTTAACAGGCAGGCCAGCGTCTAGGTTGAAGGTGTGAACGATAGTCAACTTCTCGCCGAACTAGAGCCAGTAGCCGAACGACTGCTGAATCGGCATCTCGATACCGCAGAAGATTGGTACCCACACGAGGAAGTTCCGTGGTATCGCGCTGCGCGTCTTGCCGTGGATGGTTACTCGTACGGTGAAAAATCAATCGAGCCCGGTGTGCGCTCTGCACTTCTCGTCAATTTGCTCACTGAGGACAACTTGCCTTGGTACACCAGAACGATCTCTCGAATGTTTGGTGGCGAATCCGCATGGGGAGTCTGGGCACAGCGTTGGACAGCCGAAGAAGGTCGTCATGCAATTGTGATGCGCGATTACATCACAGTCAGCGGACTAGTCGAACCGCGCGAGCTCGAAGATGGGCGCATGGCTCAGGTGAGTGCTGCAATCGTTCCCGAGCCGTTGAGTGCTGCAGACGGAATGTGTTACGTGGCGGTGCAAGAACTCGCCACTCGCATCTCTCACCGCAATACGGGCACGATGCTTGAAGACAAAGTTGGATACAACGTGATGATGCGATTGTCGTCAGACGAGAATCGACACCACCTTTTCTACAGAGACATGGTGACCGAATTGCTTGCTCTTGATCCGTCGATGGCTGTTGAGGCCTTAGAACGTCAGATTGTTGACTTTGCGATGCCTGGTGTCGGTATTCCCGGCTTTGTTGAGCATTCGAAGGCAATTGCTCAATCCGGAATCTACGATTTCGCGATTCACCACGAAAAGATCATCATCCCTCTTGTTGTGCGTCATTGGGCAATCGACAAGGTTGAGGGTCTATCGCCAACGGCCGAACAGGCACGTGATCGTCTGATGCATCACATCGAGCGTGTCGGTCGCGTGGCTAAGCGTCAGGCAGATCGACGAGCATCTGCTGCCGCGGCAATTCCCACCGCCTAAATCAGAGGCGCGTTCGTGCGCTATTTCTCAATAGGTTGGTCTTTTTTCAAGACCCAATGTTTCAGCTAATTCAGCTAATTCAACTGATGGGGTGATGGCACGCTACGAAGTGGCCGCCGACAGCAACTTCGCGAAGCTGTGGTTCTTCTGCTGCGCACTTTTCAGTGGCGGCCGGACAACGCGTACGGAAACGACAGCCTGATGGGGGATTGAGGGGCGATGGAGGCTCGCCCTGAATCAGGCTTCCTGTGAGCGCACGGTCTGGGTCTGGGATCGGAACTGAGCCAACCAACGCCTTGGTGTAGTGATGACGGGTGTTCAGGTACAGATCGTCTGGTGGAGCAACTTCGCACACCTTGCCGAGGTACATCACCATGACTCGTGTACTGACTGCCTTCACAACTGCAAGGTCGTGAGAGATGAAGATCAGAGTGAGGCCGTAACGGTCCTTCATGTCTTGCAGAAGGTTCAGAATTTGTGCCTGGACACTGACGTCGAGAGCCGATACTGGCTCGTCACAGATGATCATCGTGGGATCAAGAGCAAGCGACCGAGCAATGCTGATTCGCTGGCACTGTCCACCTGAGAACTCGTACGAGCGGCGGTCACGCACCACTGCTGGGTCGAGGTTGACAGCATTCAACAATTCATCGATTTTTGCGTCGATCTCAAGTTGATTTCCCTTTTTCCAAACGCGCAATGGCTCGGCCAAGACTTCGCTCACGGGGAGACGAGGGTCGAGCGAGCTCACTGGGTCTTGAAAAATCATTTGCATCGCAGGACGACGCTCACGAAGGTCGCCCTTCGACATGCTGGTGAGTTCTTCTGACAAGAAATTCACAGAGCCACTGGTGGGCTTTGGAAGTTGCAGAATTGCTTTTCCGAGGGTCGACTTGCCGCAACCTGATTCACCGACGACCGCAAGGGTCTCGCCGCGAATCAAATCGAAGCTGACGCCGGAGACCGCTTTAACGATCTTGTTTTTACCCACCTTGAACTCGACCGTGAGGTCTTCCACTGTGAGAATGCGATCACCATCTGGGCGCATGTGTGCTTTGCCGCTGCCAGCCATTACTTGTCTCCTCCGATTGGGAACCAACAACGATAAAAATGTCCGTCGCCGTTGTCGATGAGTGGTGGCTTTTCAGCCAAGCACTTGTCGGTGACGTATGGACAACGGCTTGCAAATGGGCAGCCGGGTTCATTCTTGGTTGGGTCTGGTAGTCGTCCCTCGATGACGGGAAGACGAGTTCCGGTCGGGGTCTCGAGGCGAGGGATGGACTTCATGAGCGCCTCGGTGTATGGCATCTTCATGTTTGCGAACAGCTGACGAGTCGGGGCGTATTCAACGACATCACCGGCGTACATCACGGCGATCTTGTCGGTGTGGCCAGCAACGACACCAAGGTCGTGGGTAACAAGAATCATCGCCATATTGAACTCTTTGCGCAGTTCGGTGAGCAGTTCGAGAACCTGTGCTTGCACAGTTACGTCGAGTGCTGTTGTGGGCTCATCGGCGAACAACAGTTTCGGGTTACACGACACTGCAATAGCAATCATGATGCGCTGACGCATGCCCCCAGAAAGCTGGTACGGAAACTTGCGAAGCATGCTTTCAGGATCGGGGATACGCACGCGCTTCAATAATTCGATCGCACGCTCTCTGGCCTCTGCTTTTTTCATGCCGAGACGGACTGTGAGGCTTTCAGTGACTTGGTCACCGATGCGGCGCACTGGGTTGAGCGCAGTCATTGGGTCCTGGAAGATCATGGCCATGCCCGTGCCCCAAAGGTTGCGCACTTCTTTGGCAGACATCTCTGAGATGACGGTGCCGTCATAAGTGATGGTCCCGGTTCGGGTGGCAGTGCTCGGAAGCAGTCCCATTGTCGCGCGAGACAAGACGGTCTTGCCTGAACCTGATTCGCCAACGACCCCGAGGCTTTCGCCTGCGAGCAGTTCGATGGTGACATCGCGAACAGCTTTAAGGCTTCCACGCGGTGTCGCAAAGGACACCGACATGTCCTCAATCTTAAGAAGGGAACTCATATCTTTGACTCTCTCATGTCGAGTTTGGTGCGTACATAATCGCCGAACCAGTTACATGAAATAACTGTCAACGCAATGCATAAGGCGGGGAGATATACCTCGTGGGGCGAGAACTCGATGTTGCCTCGTCCATTAGCAAGCATTGACCCCCAACTTGCACCACCCGGAATTCCGATACCGAGAAGCGCGAGGGAACCCTCGACGATAATGACCGAGCCAATCGCCAAAAATCCAATGGCCAAAATGGCAGGTGCAACGTTCGGCAAAATGTGCTTGCGAATGATGAAGAAGTTCTTGGACCCCATGGATTTAGATGCGAGCACAAACTCACGGCTACCCCATTGCAATGCAGAACCTCGAGAGATACGTCCGAGGATCGGAATAATCACGATAATCAGTGACAAAATAAGAACACCAACACGGCGCCCCATTGAGGCAGGGTTGCTTTCATCTGAGTATGCAAGAACCGAAAGAAGTGCCAACGACAGGACGAGGTTTGGAATCGACAACATGATGTTGAAGATCATGGTGACGACCAGGTCGTATTTGCCTCGGAAATAGGCCGCTGTGATGCCAACGAAACTACCGATGCTTCCGCCAACAATGACGGCGATCACCGACACGATGAGCGAGATGCGCGCTCCGTTCACTAATCCGGCAAACATGTCGTAGCCGTCCATCGTGGTGCCAAGAATATGGCTCGGATGGAATGGCGCTACTCCAAGGCTGTCGTAAAAGGGCTCATCCCACTGGGGTACTGGAAGTGCCCAACTGAAGAGGGCAAGAAAGCCAACGATCAACAGCCAGAAACTAGATACGTAAAAACCAATTGGTCTTTTTCGTGCTTTCTTGATCTTCATCGTTGGTGTTTCGATAGTGGTTGTTGCTGTATCAGGCACGACGTTCCCTTGTTCTTGGGTCGATTATGGAAGTGACGACATCGATCATTGAGTTAAAGAAAACATAACCGATGGAGATCAGTGCGATCAGAGTCTGCATCGCAACTACTTGACGCGCGCCA
>JBEAXB010000205.1:0-2955 GCA_041160045.1 Actinomycetota bacterium | reverse complement strand
TGGACGAATGGGTTCCACCGTTTGCGATGCAATCGTGGAAGCCGATGGATTAGAACTAGCTGCCGCTGTCGACGTTGTCGGCGGCGGCGGTTCTATTCATGGGCTCATTATTTCGTCCGAACTAAAGGCACTTGCCGAGGCACAGTGCGATGTGGTGGTCGACTTCACTGTCGCCGATGCTTCGCGCACCACGTTGCCGTGGTTGGCATTGCACGGAATTCATGCAGTTGTCGGAACCACTGGGTTCTCAGCCGATGATCTCGCATCGTTCGAGAAGTCATTCACCGGCAGTAACTGTCTGATTGCAGCCAACTTCGCAATCGGCGCTGTACTCATGATGAAGTTTGCCGAACAAGCCGCTCCGTACTTTGAGACCGCCGAGATCATCGAGTTCCATCACAATGCCAAAGCTGATGCTCCGAGTGGCACAGCACTCGCGACGGCGCAGCGTATGGCTGCTGCAAGCGATGAATGGGCCGCTGACCCCACCAAGCACGAAGTCGTACCTGGAGCGCGCGGAGGCGTGGGTCCTGGTGGCATCCACATCCACGGAGTGCGCATGGCGGGTATGGTCGCATCGCAAGAAGTCATCTTGGGTACGGCTGGTCAGACACTTGTCATTCGTCATGATTCGAACGATCGCGTCAGTTTTATGCCGGGTGTTGTCCTGGCGTGCCGCAAAGTCGCCGGCTTGGCCGGACTGACAATGGGAATTGATTCGCTTCTGTAGAGAAAGCCTCTCTACAGCGCTCGATCACTTGAGAGCGTTGATTGCTGCTTCGTAGTTCGGCTCGTTCGCGATGTCAGAGACAAGCTCTGTGTGCAGAACGGTTCCGTTTTCATCGACCACAACAACTGCACGGGCAAGAAGACCAGAGAATGCACCCTCGTTCAAGCCAACACCGAATGCAGTACCGAAATCGGTACGGAACGATGAAGCGTTTGAAACATTGGTGAGTCCTTCTGAACCACAGAAGCGACCTTGAGCAAACGGAAGATCTGCAGAGACGCAGTAGACAACGGTGTTGTCAAGCGATGAAGCGAGTTCGTTGAATGTGCGAACACTTGTTGCGCATGTTGGTGTGTCGACACTTGGGAAAATGTTGAACACGATGCGCTTGCCAGCAAGGTCGGCGTTACCGAACTCTTGCAAGTTGCCCGCTGTGAGCGAGAAAGAGGGAAGTGACTTTCCTGGTGCAGGAAGGTCGCCAACGGTGTTGACGGGAGTGCCGCCGAATGATGTCTGAGCCATGAGGAGAGCCTAACTCGCCGGCATGGTCACACTTCAGGGGCGCCAGGGGACTTTCGACGGGAAGTCTGAAAGAAGGTAATGGCAAAGAGGCCGCCGACAATCCACCACTGATAATTGTCGATCCAGTCGAGGGCAGAACGAATCTGGCTTTCGAAGGCCTTGCCGCCGTACCAAAGAACGATGAGACGGAAAACAATGCCTGAGATGACAGCAGGAATGAATTTGCGCGGGTCGAGTTTCAGGTGGCCAAGGAGAAGGCAGACAATGTTCGAGGAGGGCATGAGGAAAGCTGCGAACCAGCCACCACGGATTGCAACGCTCTCGGTCCATCGGTAGATGCGCGGCATCTCGCCGACCTGGGATTCGGTCCAGCGCAAGGCGCGTTCGCCAAACCATCGGCCAACAAAGAACAGGGCGAGCGCAGCGATGAGCAGACGAATGAATCCCACGAGAAAAAACGCAAACGGTTCGATGAAGGGGACAGCGCCAAAGAGGTTGCGGTTGCGCGAGCTGAGAATGAGGACGAGCAGTGGATGGTCGTCGACGAGAGCCGGGCCGATATTGGTGCCGATGGTGCCGATGGCAAAAAGGCACGAAGTGAAAATGACAAGCAACTTGCGCATCAGAGAACCGTAGTTGCTGTGGGCTTTCCCCGTGCGTCAGGCAGTTGCTACGGTTCAGGGTGTCGTGGCTTTGCCACCGAGACCTTGGGGGACATTATGAAGGGTTTGATGCAGCCGACTCAATTGTCGATTAGCTACCTATTCGATCGCGCGGAGAAGTATCACCGCAACAAGCAGATCATCACGGCCACAGCCACTGGTCGGGAGCGCTCGACATATGGCGAGTGGGCAGATCGCACACGTCGCCTCGGTGGAGTGCTCGACAACCTTGGCATCTCTCCCTTGGGTCGCGTGGCCACGTTTGCCTGGAACACGCAGCGTCACCTCGAGTTGTATTTCGCAGCGCCCTGTTCGGGTCGTGTGTTGCACACGCTCAACATTCGTCTGTTTCCTGAACAGCTCACGTACATCGTGAACCATGCTGAAGATGAAGTGATCTTCATCGATACATCCATCTATCCATTGATCGAGCCATTGCTGTCCACATTCACCACCGTCAAGCACCTTGTGTTCATGAATGACGGCAAGGGTGAAGTGCCGACATCGGTGCCTGGTTTTGAAGTGCACGAATACGAGACATTGCTTGCTGCTGCCAAGCCTGTCGAATGGAAAGTTGTCGACGAGAATCAGGCCGCGAGCATGTGTTACACGAGTGGTACCACAGGCAACCCGAAGGGCGTTGTGTACAGCCATCGCAGTACGTATCTGCACACCATGGGTTGCATGATGGCCGATTCGATCGGAGTCAATGAATCCGATGTGTTGTTGCCGGTCGTGCCAATGTTCCACGCCAACTCATGGGGTCTTGCGCACGCAGGTGTTGCCAGTGGTGCAACATTGGTGATGCCAGGGCCAGATCTGTCGGGTCCTGCTGTTGCCAATCTGATCATTGAAGAAAAAGTCACTGTTCCTGCGGGCGTACCCACCATCTGGATGGCCGTTCTTCCCGAATTGAAAGGGCGCGACACGTCGCACATTCGCGTGATTCCATGCGGCGGTTCGGCTGTGCCCAAAGCGCTCAGCGAGGCGTACCGCGAACAGACTGGCAAGCCCATCTTGCAGGCATGGGGAATGACGGAA
>JBEAXB010000204.1:0-2959 GCA_041160045.1 Actinomycetota bacterium | reverse complement strand
GCAACAACGCCGACTCCTCTGGAGCCAGCCATGAATGATCGCGCATTAAATGGTTCTTTTCCTGCAGCAATAAAATTCGTCGAGTTAACAGACTTTCCACCAACTTGAAGAATTGCGCCAAGTGGTGTTTTTGCAACAGTGCCCTTCTTCTTTAGCTTCTGTGTCACGAAGACGCGGTACACGCTGCCTTTTGTAGCGCCCTTGGTTGATCCGAAGGACACATTGAACGGCCCCTTACGAACGGCCATTGGAGTGAGGTCCATAGTTCCTGCACCACTTCCGGTCCAGGTGTCAGAAGCCGATGCCGAGTTCAGTGAAGCGCCACCGTATGTCCATGTCTCGGTAGCTGGGTTGACATTGATCTTGCGAATTTCTTTTGGATAGTTGTTGTCATAAACATAGATATTCCAGTTCGCGCCATCCTTGGTGATCGCGAGTGGAGAAATTGAATGGCCCCCAGCTGATGAATAAAGGCCGAGGGTGAAGCCACTCTTTGCAGCCATGCCTTTGATGAGTTCTGCGACGATGGCAGAAGGTGCCATCGCACGATATTGCTTTGCACTATTTGCAACAGAAGGAGCAACCTGAGTTGCCCACCAGTAACTGACTTGCTTTGCAACGTCGAGTTGTGCAACTGCGCCTGTTTCTTTTGCACCATTAGGACGCTGATCAAGTCCGTCAAAGAATCGCTGCGACAAAGCGGCGAAACCTTCGCAACGGCCAGCAGCCAATGCGTCGTTCAGTTGGTTCTTTACGTCGACTGCGCCTGGCAATTCAACGCAGTCAGTTCCTGTTGCATTTGCGCAAACATTTGAACGACCAAAAAGAGCAACCATGACTGTTGCGTCGATTGCATCATCTGTAGGCGCTCCGCCGTAGTTAGGGAAACTGAAACCGTCACGTGCGGAACGGAAACCTTGATCAGCACGAATCACTTCGGTTGGAGAGAGTCCGAGTTCTTGAGCAGCTGCACTATTGGATGCAACAGGAACAACGGAGGCGACGGGCTTAACGACTTTTTTCTTTTTCTTTGCAGGCTTCTTTTTTGCTTTGCCCTTTTCTGCGATGGCAAGTTGTGTGGTTGGTTTGTTGAATGACAACAGAGACGCTGCTGTCGGAATCATGAGACCAAGCGCCAAAGCTGCACCAACGAGCAAGCGGCGATTCACACGGCGACGCGAGAGAGCTTCGAAGTTGGGGATCTTTGCCGAAGAATCAGAAACGACGTTGAGATCAAGTCGAGCTGAGCGAAGGGCGTCCATTGGATTATTGGTTTCCATACAAGTACTTATGTCGCCGGAAGCCTGTTGTCTTCCCTCCCCCTTCCAATGGCTGCCCTCACATCAATCCGATGAAAAAAGACCAAGGTAAGGGATTTCCCTAGAACCTCTCAAGTTCTGACCAGGGCTGCCGATACCTAATTGCCCAACCAAATGGGTCGAGATCCGCAGTCGAAGAGCTGAAGATTTCGGCCTAGTCTGTGGTGAGGGTTATCACCGCCCATTTACGACACACCAAAGGAGTTTTCCCGTGCTTACATTTCGTCGCCCAAAATCAGCTTCCGCACATGCCGTACTGGCCATGGGCGCACTACTTGCGGTGCTTGTCAGCGTTGCTCTCCCTACTCGTGCCCTTGCTGAACCAGTTGTTCCTCAGCCTGTTCGCTCCGGAATTGTGGACACAGCGATTCGCCCAAAAGCCCCCCAATCCGCTCGCAAGACAAAAACTCGCCCAGTTGTACGCAAGTCAAGTGCCCGCCCAGCCGTGCGCAAGCCCAGCGCCTCACGCATCAGGTTCATCAAATCGATTCCTCGCCGGGTGTCCAGCGGTTTCGACCCTCGGTTCAACGGATTCTCCTTTGCCAACTGGTCCACCGACACAGTGCAAACAACCATCACGATTGACACATTGGTGCGACTATTCGGGACGTCTTCCATCTGCCAAACCATTGATAATGGTACGTGCACCCCATTCGCCAAAGCTTCTGCCCTTGTCGACCAACTCAATGTTGTGTTGTCAACGGGGCGGTGCGAGGGAATGGTCGCACTGGCTGATGAATTGTTCCGTCACCCCGAATTGATCTCCTCGATTTCTTCTGACACAACTGATATCTCCAGCCTTTCTCCAGAAGCGGCATCGAACGAAATTGCTTACTGGTGGGCCACCCAGATCATTCCCCAGGCAAACAAGACAGCCAAGGCCAGCCGCAAGATGACCCCCACAAAAATTGTTAAGACGATTTCTCGTCGTATCAAGTTTGCAAGTGGTGGAACACTCGGCCTGTATTACAAGGGCGAAGGCCACGCAGTTCTTCCCATTGCCGTGACTCGCAAGGGCTACATCGCAAAAGTAAGTGTGTACGACAGCAACACCCCGAACTCAGTTCAGTCTCTGTACGTCAATCTGCGCACCAATAAGTGGAAGTACCGTGCTGTTGCAGCCGACGGCACAATCATTTTGAATTGGCACGGACGTAACGCTGGTGGACTTGACCTCGTGGCCCCGGTCGCACGTGCAAGTCAGAATATTGATTCTTTTTCTACCGAGACGCCTTGACAGAATGACCGGTTAGTCGGTTAGACCTCTAAAAATAAGAGTTGCCCGAACGCGCGGATTATCCAACTTTGACGTTCTTGCTAGACCGTATTTCACATACAAATTGCTCAAGACCCGCTCAATTGTTTTCTCGGAAACAAAGATTTTTGCGGCGATTCCTGAGTTCCAAGCCATTGGTATCGCAGTGGGTCAGCAAATGAGCGCAGCATTGGCTGGAAAAACCAGCATTGACAAGGCTTTGAAAGCTTCTCAAGTCGCTGCAGAGCGTGAAATGAAGAAAGCCGGTTACTACAAATAATGTAGCATCTTAGGCAATTAACATGCTGGCTGCCAATAAAACAGCCAAGTAGGTTCGGATTTCCCGGTCGCTGCTGATGGGCAAAATGGAGCGGCTGCGCAGCAC
>JBEAXB010000034.1:0-6974 GCA_041160045.1 Actinomycetota bacterium | reverse complement strand
TGATTTCATTGACGGAATACAGAGTTCCAAGTTCGGTGGCTTGTGTGATTGAAACGACACCGGGCTGCACATGATGCACATTGCCGAGAGCGCCCGATAGTTCAATCAATTGCTCAGGTCGTACCTTTGCATCGGGGGAGTTGACATCTTGCAATTTCGCACCGAGCATTTTCTCGGGCGCTCCGGTTTCGTCAACGTTGATATGTGCCCATTGCGAACATACGACTGACTCAGCGGCTTGCAACAAACTGGCAAGAGCAACAACGTTTGATCCGGTACCGCCGAATGTGAACAACACGTCGACATCTGCATCACACAACTCGCGAAACAACTCAACTGCACGCTTCGAATGTGGGTCTGCGCCATAGGCCATCACATGACCCTCGTTCGCAACACCCATGGCCTGCATATAGCGAGGGTGAGTGCCACTGAAGTTGTCACTGGCGAAGAAACGAGGTGGTGCTGGGGGCAATGTCACCCTGTGAACTCTACTGGTCATATAATTTCGTCATGACGAAATTAGAGCGCGACACAGGGCAGCGGGGAGATGACAAACGATGTCGTTGGTGCCGCCATGTTCTGGCCATGGGTTCTGGTCCTGGCCGGCCAAAGGAGTTCTGCAGCCAACGATGCCGCCAATGGGACTGGGTGGCCAGGCAACGAGCCAGCGAACTGGCGCTGAGCGAAAACGAATTGGTGATAGCCCGCGACGAACTCGACGTCATGAAAGATCAGCTGTACATCCTGCATTGCGCCATCCGTGATGCGCGAGCCGATTTGGCGTCGGGACGCCAGACAAAAGACAGCTTGATGGAGATCATCAATTGGCTGATTGACGCGGCAGATCCGGTTGCTGAGTCCTCTTTGCTTCCATCACAATTACGCTCATAATGTCCGTTATGTAATTTATTGTGATAACAAGAAATGCAAGCCAGTACTGCACTTGCGCCCCTTCGTTGTCTGACAATTGCTCCTAAGGTGCACATATGACACTTCGTGTACTTGGTCCAGGTCAACCCGTCGCAACAATTCTCGACAACATCGAATCGTTTCGCTCACACGATGTGCGTTGGCGTGAAGGTCGATGCTTCACACTCGCCTACGTCGCAGGCGACGAAGCCTTGGCACTCGCTGAAGAGGCCTACCGGCGCTTCTCTGGTGAGAATGCGCTCAACACCGCAGCATTCCCCTCCCTGAAGGTCATGCAGCAGCAAGTTGTCGATGTGGTGGCTGGATGGACACACGGAGACGACAACACCGCGGGCTTCATGACCTCGGGAGGCACAGAGAGCCTCGTACTCGCTGTGCGCTCGGCACGAAAGCGAGCCGAACGCGAGGGACGCAATCTGGCCAAGATGAACATGGTGATCCCCTCGTCGGCACATGCAGCTTTTGAAAAAGGCGCAGATTACTTCGATGTCGAAAGCCGTCGAGTTCCGGTGGGCGACGACTGGCGAGCCAATGTCGACGCGATGCGCGCTGCAGTCGATGACGAGACGATTCTGATCATTGCGTCGGCGCCTCAATATCCACAAGGCGTCATTGATCCGGTGGCTGAAATCTCAAACATCGCACTCGAGCGAAACATCAACTGCCATGTTGATGCATGCATGGGCGGAGTCACACTCACCTACCTCGAACGACTCGGTGAAGATATTCCAGCATGGGATTTTCGCAATCCTGGAGTGACTTCGATTTCTGTCGATCTTCATAAGTACGGATACACATCAAAAGGTTCGGGCGTACTCCTCCACCGCAACAAATCGTTGCGCGCAGACCAAACCTTCATCACCGACAATTGGCTCGGAGGAATGTACGGATCATCCGGAATCCTTGGAACAAAATCTGGTGGACCCATTGCATCGTCATGGGCCGTCATGCATCACCTCGGTGACGACGGTTATGCACGCCTCACTGCGAGTGCCCGCAAGTCCACCCTTGCGATCACAGCTCATATTGAGGCTCGCCCTGAACTTGTCTTGCGTGCGCACCCTGATTCGACCCTCGTGTCGTTTGGCACATCAGAAGCAAGTGGTCTTGACGTGTTTGCAGTTGCCGACAAACTGAACTCGTACGGATGGTTTGTCGACCGTCAAAGCCCACCAGCGAGCATTCATCTCACGGTCAACGCTGTTCACGAGCATCTGGTCACAGAGTTTCTTCAAGATCTCGACCGAGCAATTGATGAAGCTGGCGACAATGTGGGAACCGCAGGGGCATACGCCACGACAGAGTGACAGTGATGCACCCGGCTGCGACTACGGTGTAAGAAAACGTCTGCTTGGGAGAGCGTGCGCCGGCAACGGTTCACCGCCGAAGGAGCAACCACCCCGGAATCTCTCAGGCACAGGGACCAAGTAGACGCGGAACGCTGGAAAGAGTGAGCTTGCTCACCGCCGACGGGGAAAGCCACATTTGTGGTGAAGCTCTCAGGCACAAAAGACAGCGGGGGTCACAGAGTCCATCGGAGCAACCATGACCTCTACCCCACGCTCACTTACCACCCCTGGCTTTCATGCAGATCATTTTGCGCATCGCCATCTTGGTCTCAATGATGCAGACCGCGCAGAAATGTTGTCGGTGGTCGGATTCGCATCAACCGAAGAGCTACTCGAAGCAACGATCCCCGCATCCATTCGCATGCGTGATTCGATGAATTTGCCAGAGCCCCTCCCCGAGCATGAAGTACTCGTATCGTTGCGCAGCAAGTTCGCCTCCGACGCACAACGCAAGTCGTTCATTGGCCAGGGTTATTACAACACCATTACTCCCCCAGTCATCAAACGCAATGTGCTGGAAAACCCAGCGTGGTACACGGCGTACACGCCATACCAACCAGAGATCAGCCAAGGACGCCTCGAAGCGATTCTTAACTTCCAGACGATGGTCAGTGAGCTCACTGGTCTCGCATTAGCCAATGCGTCTTTGTTGGACGAGTCGACAGCAGTCGCTGAAGCCGTCACGATGGCACATCGCATCAGTCGAGCGAAGTCTGACAATGTCTATGTCGACGTCAACACTCACCCACAAACGATCGCCGTGTTGCGCACACGCATGGAGCCAATTGGTATCTCGATCACACTTGGTGACATCGCGACATGTGACCCCACCGGATTTTTTGCGGTGGTTGTTTCATGGCCTGGAAGCAATGGTCACATCGAGTCACCCGAAATGATTCGTGCGTTGACAACACGCATGCACGAGCAAAACTCCGTTGCAATCGCAGTGACAGATCTACTTGCGTGCTCACTCATTGTTCCGCCTGGGCAACTAGGTTTCGATATTGCAGTTGGTTCATCGCAACGTCTCGGCGTTCCCATGGGATTTGGTGGCCCACACGCCGCCTTCATGGCAACACTCGAGAGCCACGCTCGTTCGATGCCTGGTCGCCTTGTCGGCGTCAGCACCGACACCATGGGTCGCCCCGCTCTTCGCCTTGCACTGCAAACCCGCGAACAACACATTCGTCGCGAGAAAGCCACCTCCAACATCTGCACCGCACAGGTTCTTCTAGCAAACATCGCTGGCATGTACGGCGTGTGGCATGGTCCAGACGGTCTCGCGCGCATCGCTTCCCGTATTCAAACATTCGCGGCTCTCGCTTCTGCGTCGCTGACAGCGGCAGGTTATTCAACCGCGAGCAATACGTACTTCGACACAGTGGCACTCACAGTGGACGATGCGTTTGCTTTGAGCACAAGAACTCAACAGGCCGGATTCAATATCCGAGTCGTCTCCCCCACTGTTGTGTCGTTCAGTTTCGACGAGACAACGACAGAAAAAGATGTTTTCGATCTTTTGGCAGCAATCGGTGTCGCCCCCGTCTCAGATGGAGTTTCCCTTCCCGGATCCCATCTGCGCACCGACTCCTTCATGACCCAAGCCGTGTTTCACCAGAACCACACCGAGCATGAAATGCTTCGCTACCTCCGCCGCCTCTCCGACAAGGACCTAGCACTCGACCGCACCATGATTCCCCTCGGTTCGTGCACGATGAAACTGAACTCGACCACCGAGATGGAACCAGTGACCTGGTCGGAGTTCGCAGGTTTGCACCCATACGTTCCGGCTGATGAATCAGTTGGCATGCGCACAGTTGTTGCCGAACTCGAAGAGATGCTTGTCAACATCACCGGGTACGACGCAGTGAGTTTGCAACCGAACGCAGGTAGCCAAGGCGAGTTCGCCGGCCTCATGGCGATTCGGGCTTACCACCTCTCGCGCGGGGATACAGCTCGAACAATTTGCCTGATTCCCTCCAGTGCGCACGGCACGAATGCCGCCAGTGCAGTGATGGCGGGAATGAGTGTCGTGGTCGTTGCCTGTGACGACAACGGAAACGTCGATGTCGACGACCTCAAAAACAAGATTGCAAAATCAGGATCCCAACTTGCTGCAATCATGGTGACGTACCCGTCCACTCATGGCGTGTTCGAAGAATCCATCGGCGACATCTGTGCGATGGTGCACGAAGCAGGTGGACAGGTCTACGTGGATGGCGCCAACCTCAATGCACTTGTTGGCACAGCACAACCCGGAAAATTCGGAGCAGATGTCAGCCACCTGAACTTGCACAAGACATTCTGTATTCCGCACGGTGGTGGCGGACCAGGAGTAGGCCCAGTAGCAGTACGCAGCCATCTGGCGCCCTTCCTACCCGGAGATCCGTTGTCCACCGACTCCCCTGTCGGGCCCGTGTCGGCTGCAAACTTTGGTTCTGCCAGCATCCTTGGTATTCCGTGGGTCTACATCTCAATGATGGGAGCCGATGGATTATTGCAAGCAACTGCCGACGCAATCTTGTCGGCCAACTACATCGCCAGTCGTCTCGACAAGGCCTTCCCCGTGTTGTATCGCGGAAAGAACGGAACGGTTGCACACGAATGCATCCTGAACGTTGCAGAAGTGATGAAGAACAGTGGAATCTCCATTGACGACATTGCCAAGCGACTGATGGATTACGGACTGCATGCACCGACCATGAGTTTCCCCGTCGCAAACACATTGATGGTCGAACCCACCGAAAGCGAATCACTCGCCGAAGTCAATCGTTTTTGTGAAGCCATGCTCAGCATCAGGGCCGAAATGGAACAGGTGCTCACCGGTGCAATCACTGCAGAAGAATCTGTTCTCAGATTCGCTCCACACACCGTCGAAGACATCGCCGGTGATTGGAACCGTACATACTCACGCGACTCCGCATTATTCCCCATTCCTCAATTGCGCTCCCGGGGTTATTTCCCACCAGTGTCACGAATCGATGCCGCATACGGAGACCGCAATCTGGTCTGCACGTGCGCACCCATCGAGGCGTACGCCGTCTCGCTCGAAACCGCTACCGTGGGCGTGTGAGCCAGAACCAAAACTCAGACGAGACCCGTCAGTCGAGCACCTCGTCCAATCCGCTTGAACAAGTGCTTGCATTGCTGGCCACCATCGATCCAATCGGCATGGCTGGACAAGCTGTCGACACTTCACGCCGTGTCAGTGAAGCATTGATTCTTGTTCTCGAGAATTTCGCATCGACCGTCGACAATCTCAACAAGACCACGACACGGATCAACTCATTGTTGGACGAGGTGGAAGACCCACTGAAAAGAGTCATGCCTCAATTTGGTGCGGCACTCAATGCAATGGCTTCGATGGGCGACGTTGCCAGCCAACTCGGAGATTTGTCGAAGAGGCTGGGGCCGCTGACAACACTTGCGGAAAATGCTGGCGGACTATTTGGTTTCAGGCCCGGTAAACCAAGCACACCACCTACTACTTCTTCTTCGCCACAAACGGAGTAGCACACACTGTTCCGGGCAACAATGTGCCGCGGACATCAAGCGATACTGAATCGCCGATCACAGTTGACGGATTTAGCAATGCAAGAGCCACGCAGTGTCCGAGCGTTGGCGAAAAGTTGCCGCTGGTGACAATTCCAATCGTGTCGCCTGCCGTGTTGCGCACTTCGGTACCGTCACGTGCGGGGCGACGACCCTCAATGGTGATGCCGTACAGTTTTCTTGCCACACCGGCGTCACGCTCGCGCACCAGAGCGTCGCGACCAGAGAACTCTGGCTTGTTCCATGCAATCACCCAACCCAAATTGGCCTGCAATGGGGTGATCCCCTCGCCCAACTCATGACCATGCAACGGCAATGCCGCTTCGAGGCGAAGTGTGTCGCGTGCACCGAGACCTGCAGGAATTGCACCCGCAGACACAAGGGCCTCCCATACGACTGCAGAATTGGCTGCCGGAACTGCGATTTCGATTCCGTCTTCTCCGGTGTAACCGGTGCCGGCCACGGTGCATGGAAAACCACAGACATCAATTTGTCTCACCGCAAACCGAGGAACTTCGGCAGCCTCAGTTGAGACCTTCGCAACAATCTCGCGCGCCATGGGTCCTTGCACTGCAATGATCGCGCGTGTCGGCGTCGTATCAACCCCGCCGATTGCTGCTACAACACGATCAGTGTTCGAAGCATTCGGCATGACATCGAATACTGATTCATCGATCCACCACACGATGATGTCGTCCAATACAGACGCATCAGACTCATTCAACAGGTGCGTATATTGCGCTCGCCCCGGTGCAATCTTCGTCAAATCATTGGTCAGAGTCGCCTGCAACTGTGCGAGTGCATCTGGTCCCTCGACTCGAACTGTCCCAAGATGTGATACATCGAATAGCGCAGCCGATGTGCGGCATGCAGAATGCTCAGCAAGCGTGCCGGATGGATACGCGAGTGGCATGTCCCACCCGCCGAACGGCACCATCTTTGCTCCGAGTGCACGATGTTGAGCATCAAGTGGGGAAAAGCGCATCATCAAATGGCGATTTTTGAGATGTCTTCGGTGATGTCGGGGTGAAGCGAAATGATCTGGCGATCCACTTCGTCACGCACGCCCGACAACGGCAGGATGTTTAGCACTCCCTGACCATGACGCAATACATCGATCAATTCATCTCCATCACACAGAAC
>JBEAXB010000033.1:0-6976 GCA_041160045.1 Actinomycetota bacterium | reverse complement strand
CCTCGGAACCGAAAGCGCACTCGCGATCCCGGACTCCGATGGTCTCGGTGTCGAGGTGTATGTGGCGACGCAGTGGCTTCATGAAGATCGCAAGCAGATGGCGAAATGTCTCAATCTTCCCGAGGAGCGAATTCGTTTGGTGCTCGGAGGTGTTGGCGGAGCATTCGGTGCTCGCGAGGACATCAGTCTTCAGGTGCACACGGCTCTGTTGTCATTACGTACCAAGCGTCCGGTGAAAATGCAGTACGGACGTGAAGAGAGTTTCTTCGGTCATGTTCACCGTCACCCAGCCAAGGTGTGGATGAGGCATCACGCTTCTGCCACTGGCGAAATTATCAAGATCGAAGCGCGCTTCGTGTTTGATGGTGGTGCGTATTCGTCCACCTCATCGGCTGTGCTCATCAATGGCGTCACGCATACACAGGGCCCGTACAGATGCCCGAATGCCGTCGTTGATGGTTACGCCACTCGTACGAATAACCCACCATGTGGCGCTATGCGCGGCTTTGGTGTGGTGCAGGCTTGCTTTGCACATGAAGGGCAAATGGACAAGATTGCTGCGGCTGCTGGCATCAGTGAGGTGGACGTTCGTCTTCTCAATCTGATTTCCACTGGCGACACCATGATCACCGGACAGATACTCGAAAGCGTTGCACCTGTCGAGCGATGCATTCGCGAGACAATGGCCATTCCTCTTCCACCAGAGATGGGCCCGTCTCCCCACGAACTCGATCTGCCAGGCGGGTCAGGCCTCACGGCCGATCGTCGACACATTGTGCGTGGTGTTGGCTGGGGCGTCAGTATGAAAAACCTGATGTACAGCGAAGGCTTTGATGACTATTCAACGGCACGCTGCATTCTCGAAGATGGTGTTGCAACGATCAAATTCGCTACAAGTGAAGTTGGTCAAGGTTTCGTCACCTTGGCTCCACAAATTGTGCGCTCAGTGCTGGGCATTGACGATGTGGAATACGAGACCATCGATACACAGATTGGTTCGGCTGGCTCTACTTCAGCATCTCGTCAAACATGGATGAGTGGTGGCGCAGTAGATGGTGCCGCAAGAGCAGTCCGCGAAAAGCTGTTCGAGGCTGTCGGCAAAACCCACAACATCGACCCACTCCGCTTTGTCATCGAAGATACCGAAATCGTGGACACCATGGGGACATTACGTCTTTCCGTGAAGGAAGCGTCTCAAGGGTTGCGCATTTCAGAAACCTTTGAGTACCACCATCGCCCAACCGAGGATCTAGATGAAAATGGTCAGGGCAATGTGCACGTCGCGTTTGCATTCGTTGCACATCGTGCAGTCGTTGATGTCGATCTCGAACTTGGTCTTGTCAAAGTGGTGCAAATTGCAACGGCGCAAGATGTTGGTCGGGTACTGAATCCGCTATCTGCAATCGGGCAACTTGAAGGCGGTATCGCTCAAGGCCTCGGACTAGCTGTCATGGAAGAGATCATCGTCACTGATGGCAAGGTACGCAACCCAAGCTTTACCGACTATCTGTTACCTACAGCTCTTGACGCCCCAGTAGTTGTCGCATCATTTGTCGAAGTCCCAGACCCTCAGGCGCCAATGGGCGCTAAAGGTATCGGTGAGCCACCGTGCATCTCAGTTACCCCCGCAATCGTTGCGGCTATTCGTAACGCAACAGGGCGACAGATTGATCGTTGCCCGGTTCGCCCTCAGGATATTTGTCTTTAGTTACTGACCGAACACCGTGTTGGTGTATTCATTCGCAAATGTGCGCTGTGGGTCGAGCCTGTCGCGCATCGCAATGAATTCGTTCCATCGCGGGTAAAGACCAGAGAGTTCTTCTGCGTCCCGATGGTGAATCTTGCCCCAGTGCGGTCGAGCATCGTAGCCACGGAGAATGTCTTCGACATCGCGAAAGAATGACTCGTATGCCATTCCTTTATACACATGCACCGCGATGTACGCAGTGTCGCGACCGAAAGCCGTTGACAATGGCACATCGTCGCCACCTGTGAAACGCACCTCGACAGGAAAGTTCAACAAGTAACCCTTGCGCTCGATCATGGCGCGAATATCTTGTAACGCGGGGCCAACATTGGCTGCCGGCAACGCGTGTTCCATCTCATAGAAGCGCACCAGTCGTGGGCTGGCAAAGATCTTGTAACTATCGTCTACATATTCCCGTGAACCAGACGACGGCAATGCCGTTGCAAGCCGTGGAATAAGTGATGGCCTCATACGACCAACGCGGCACAATGCCCCGAAGGCGTAGTTCTCCATGAAAGTCTTTTCAATCCAACCCTTCACTTTTGGCAACGGTTGCAATTCATCGGTCGTCCGATTGTTGCGCTTTGTCAATGCCCATTTCGTGTGAGGAATCCAGAAGAACTCGAAATGATCGTGCTCGGCTGCCAACTCATGAATCTGTGGGAGCAATGCATCAAGACGCATCGGTGCTTCGGATGCGCGCAGACGGAAAGCGGGAACTACTTGAATCGTGCATTCGGTGATTGCGCCCAGAGCCCCGACAGACACTCGGGCAACGTCCAAGATGTCTGCGTTGTGGGATTGCGAACACTCGATGAGCTCGCCTGCGCCATTGATGAACTTCATGCCAACGATCTGCGCCGCAAGCCCTGTCAAATTCTTGCCTGTGCCATGCGTGGAGGTACTAATCGCACCAGCCACGGTTTGATATGCGATGTCACCAAGGTTGGCCATGGCCAAACCTTCTGCTGCAAGCATGCGGTTTAAGTCATTCAATGTGGTGCCGGCACCGACGGTCACTTGGCATTTCTCGCGATCTATCGAGTAGATACCGGACAACCGATCAATCTGGATGAGGCGACCTGAGGTCAGTGCCGTGCTCGTGAAACTATGTCCGGATCCAACAACCTTGACGGTCTCTTGCCGGTCGGCGGCTACGCGAACAATGTCAGCCAGAGCCATGGCATCGATGGGGCGTTCGATAGACATTGGCCTGGCTACTTGATTACCCGCCCAGTTGGACCATGTTGGCTTGCTCATATTGACTTCTCTCCAGAGGATTACCCCATTTTTACCTGAAGTGAGCCCCTAGATGCACCTTTCCCAACTCTGTCCGCCTTTGTTTTCTCGAATAAGGTGAGGTCTGTAAATCGAAAAGGGAAATTATGACTGTCACCCAAGTACCAGTAGTGGACTACCTCGCCCTCGGCGACAAGCCGCACCTCATCGCCAACGAATGCACCAAGTGCGGCGCGCGCTATTTCGATCGCCGCAACGCTTGCGCATCGTGTTTCGCAACCGAATTCAAGAAGGCAACAATCTCGACCGACGGAGTCGTTCGTTCGTTTACCATCGTTACTTTCGCTGCGCCCGGAGTGCCAGTGCCATTCGTGGCAGCAATCATCGATTGTGGAGGCACAAGCGTGCGCGCAAACCTCATCAATGTCGATGCCACTCCCGAAGCCGTCACTCTCGGAATGAAAGTGAAACTTGCGACATATTCGCTCGGCCTCGACGACAACGGAGTTGAAGCCATCGGCTTTGGCTTTGAACCTGCATAAATAATCGATCACATAACAACACCAACGAACACGGAGAACACCATGGCATCAGACGACATCTACATCCTCGGAATTTATATGACAAAGTTCGGAAAGTATCCGGACCGCGACACAGTTGACCTTGCTGCAGAAGCAGTGATCAACGCTCTGGCCGACGCCGGAGTCACCATGAAAGACATGGGTGTCATGGCCGCTGGTTGCCTCATGGGTCAAGGTGGCATTGGCCAGCAGATTCAGAAACAAGTCGGACAGACCGGTATCCCCGTGTACAACGTCTCGAACGCGTGTGCCACAGGTGCCACCGCATTGCGCACCGCAATCATGGCTATCAAGGCTGGCGAATGCGACATGGGTCTTGCAGTTGGCGTTGAAAAGCTCGCAGGTGTCGGTCTTCTTGGCGGAGGCGGAACTTCAAAGAGCAAGAACAAGGAATGGACCCCGTCGGGTCGTTTCGGTTCGGTGACCAATACTGATGGCCTCATCGGTACAGCCACCATGCCCGGAACTTTTGCTCAAGTTGGCATGGAATACGGCCACAAGTACGGCGGAGCAACTTTCGAGCTGTTCGCCAAGATTTCCGAAAAGAATCACGCACACTCCACGCTGAACCCGCTCGCTGCCTACACAAAGCGCATGACACTCGATGAAATCATGAACGACATCATGATTTCGTACCCGAACACTCGTCCGATGTGTTCGGCAAACTGTGACGGTGCAGCAGCAGCTGTTGTTGTCAGTGGTGCAAAGTTGAAGACACTCTCTCTCGAGCAGCAGCGTCGTGCAATCAAAGTGTCTGCATCGATTCTGACAAGCGATCCGTACCAGGAAGCATGCCAAGTGCTGCCCGATGTCAACACCCTCACTCGCATTGCTGCCAAGCAGGCATACGAGCAGGCCGGCATCTCCCCGTCTGACCTCGACCTTGTTGAGTTGCACGACTGCTTCGCTACAGCCGAACTTGTGCATTACGACAACTTGATGTTGTGCGAAGAAGGCGGCGCCGTCGACTTCTTCAATTCGGGTGCAACCTGGCGCGATGGTTCCATGCCGGTGAACGTGTCTGGCGGTCTTGAATCAAAAGGTCACCCAATCGCAGCAACAGGCATTGCCAACATCTGGGAAGTGTGTCATCACCTTCGCGGTGAAGCTGGTCCTCGTCAGATTGAAGGGGCCAAAGTTGGTCTTGCACACGTGATTGGCCTCGGCTCGGCATGTGGTATCCACATCCTGGAGAAGTCAGCTCTCTAATCATGACAACGCCGATTGCTGGCACCTGCGACGCTTCGTTCGCGGCTGTCAGGGAAGCGTTTGAAAATAACTTCGCCGAACACAACGAGATTGGCGGCGCAGTCAATATCACCGTCAATGGTCGCACTGTTGTCGATTTGTGGGGTGGTTACGCCACGCCTGCAAAAGATGTGGCTTGGCAAGATCATCAGTTAGTCAACGCGTTCTCTGTTGGCAAGGGCGTCACAGCAGTTGTCGCCGCTCAATGCGTGGCGAGGGGTGAATTCGCTTACGACTCTTTGGTCACTGATTTCTGGCCAGAGTTCGGTACCCACGGCAAAGAAGTACTGACGATTCGTGATCTGCTTGGTCATCGAGCCGGTATCCCCGCCATCCGTGAGCGCCTTCCCCGTGGCGCCATGTTTGATTGGGGCCTGATGACTGCCTCTTTGGCCTCAGAGCGTCCGTGGTGGCAACCAGGCACCGCTCACGGCTACCACGTGAACACGTTTGGCTTCCTCGTTGGCGAAGTGATTCGTCGCGCTACAGGGCTCACGGTCGGGCAACTCATACAACGAGACATTGCATCTCCCCTCGCTGCCGATATCTATCTCGGGGCACCCGCACATCTGCACTCACGTATGGCCGAATTCGAATGGCCAGGTGGTCCGCCGTCCGAAGATGTACCCCAAGGCATGGACGATGCCCAACACATGCAGTTCAACACATACAGCAATCCGTCCGGCCTCTCCGGTGCCGGAGTCGTCAATAGTTCGCAATGGCGTTCGGCCGAGATGCCAAGTACCAACATGCATGCAAGTGCTCGCGGCGTTGCCACCTTGTACACCGCACTTGCTCACGGCGGTACACACAACGCAGTACAGATTCTCCCCGCTCTCGTTCTTGCTGAAGCAACAACCGAAGTGTCTCACGGTGATGATCAAGTGCTTTCTCGCACGTCTCGCTTTGCACATGGTTTTCAAATACCGATTCCAGAACGCGGCTTCGGACCACACGCCGAAAGCCTCGGCCATTACGGCGCTGGTGGCTCTGTTGGCTTCGCAGATCCTGTTTCAAAGGTGGGTTTTGGGTACGTGATGAACCAGATGGGGCCACGATGGCAGAATCCTCGCAACAGGGCCCTCATCGACGCTTTGTACAGTTGTCTCTGAATCTGAATATTGCATCCCTAATGATGAATTAAGAGAGCAACACTGGCAACATTGCTCAGTGTCAAATTCAATGTCCATCCGTCCCATGGAATTGATGCGCATCAAACCATTTCGTCTTCTATGGATCAATAGTTTCCTCTTTGTTCTCGTGCAGAGTACGCAACGCTTTGCATTCGTATGGTTGGCCCTCGAACTGGGTGCCAAGTCGAATATCAGCGGACTTCTGCTCTTTGTCATGGGTGTACCTGCTCTCCTGATTTCATTGCCAGTCGGAGTCATGAGCGATCACATGAATCGCAAGGTGCTCTTGATGGTCAGCCAGGGCGGTGCCTTGGCAATCACGATTGCGATCGCAGCAATGGTCACAACCGGTCACATGACAATCAAATGGGCTCTTGTCGGCTCTTTCGTTGCAGGAATTTTCATTGCACTTGGCTCTCCCATTCGTACAGCAATCATTCCGACGGTGATCCCAGGAGACAAACTCGTTGGCGCAATCGCCGTCAGTACGATCGGCAGCAATATCGGTTTGATGATTGGTCCCGCCACGGCTGGTCCGGCAATCAGTCTGTGGGGAATTGAAGGCGCATTTTGGTTGCAGGCTGTTCTGTATCTCATCGGTTTTCTGGCATTGGTACCTCTCGAATTACCTCCAAGCCACAACAAGGAACGTCGCCGTTTACGTGAAGAGATTTTTGGTGGCATCGATTTCATCAGAGGACACGCGGCCGTGAAATCCTTCTATCTCTTGTTATCCGGCTCGGTTCTTTTCATGATGGCGCCCTGGATCGTTCTCGGCCCCCAGATTGCCAAGGAACAAGCAGGTGCCAGCGGAAGCCAAACCACCCTGCTCTTTGCTCTTCTCGGCGTCGGACAGTTCATGACCTCGATATTCATCATGCGTTACAACCACAAAATGGTGCGAAAAGGCCTGTGGTTCATGTGCGGTCTATGCGGCGGTGGAAGCATCCAGATTCTCCTCGGACAATCACAATCCATCATGGCCATGGGCTTGTTGCTCTTCGCGTGGGGAATCTGCGGGGGCTTCT
>JBEAXB010000032.1:0-6992 GCA_041160045.1 Actinomycetota bacterium | reverse complement strand
CTTCCCGGAGACGGCCCTACCCCACACCTTTTCTACTGCGTTCCATCTCGACACAATGCCCCTGCTCTTGAGTTGCTTGAAACGGCAGCACGTGACGGACGTATTTACTTGCACGTGCATGCATCTGATGAAAAGAATCGCATGCACCCAGACCACGTTCTTACGGCAACAGGTGCCGACCACTTGCAGAACGCACACATCGTGATGTGCGGCCCGGACTCACTCGTGAAGTCGATGAAATCAGGCCTGCGAAAAAATGGTGCCCGACACATGCAGGTTGAAGGTTTTGATATTCGCAGCGGATTCGGGCCCGATTTGTCTCGCTATCTCGACGACATCGTTCGAACGCAACTACGCGAACGATTGTTGTCCAATCTGCCGTCAAGGCAAAGGTAGGCGCGTGTTCTACATTAGAACCCATGAATTGGATTTCTGACCCCACGGCATGGAGTGCCCTTGCCGCGCTCCTCACACTCGAAATAGTTCTCGGAGTGGACAATGTTGTTTTCATTTCCATTCTTGCCTCGAAACTTCCAGTTGAGCAGCAAGACAAAGCTCGCAAAATTGGACTACTCGCAGCCGGTGGAATGCGAGTTCTGTTATTGCTCGGTGTTGGTTGGGTGATCACGTTGAAAAAGGAACTTTTCTCGGTGGGTTCACTTGGGTTTAGCGGCAAGGAACTCATCTTGCTTGCTGGAGGCCTCTTCCTCATCTATAAGGCGACCAAGGAAATTCACCACAAACTCGAGGGCGACGAAGGAAGCGTCTCTGCCAAAGTGGCGCCGACACTGGTGGCCGTTATTGGTCAGATTCTTCTTCTTGATCTTGTGTTCTCTATTGACTCTGTCATTACTGCAGTTGGCATGACAACTTATGTACCAGTCATGGTCATTGCCGTTCTCACTTCAGTGGTCATCATGCTGGTTGCCTCAAAAGCGATTTACACCTTTGTCAATAAACATCCTTCCGTAAAAATCTTGGCACTTGCCTTCCTGCTACTTATTGGAACAACTTTGATTGCTGAGGGATTCGGACAGAAACTTCCAAAGGGATACATCTATGCATCAATGACATTCTCAGTTTTTGTAGAGATTCTCAATCTTGGTGCTCGGCGAAAGAATAAAACCGCCCCCCTGCACCTACGAGAGCCAATCACAAAGCCGTAAATGTCTGAGGCGCGATCGAAGCCGCACGACTTCGTCGAACTTGCACCAGAAAACTAGAAGTCGCAGGATTTCAAGCAGTTAGCAAACGACTGAATTAGGGCTTTGCGTTCGCAGGTCTTTGGGAAGGCTTCTGTGCCAAGGTGACACGTACTGGTTCGGAAACAGTTCGAATCTGCTTGTTTTTGGCTTGTACTAGGAAACCCATTATCCCCGCTATTTAGATATTCCCTAAATGTCAACTGTGAGCGCGTCGTACTCATACACCCAGTCGAGAATTGACATTCCCGGTGGGCTTATCGAAAAAATCATGTCTCGGTCGCGCTGCTCTTGACCATCAACCATGTGGAACAGATCTCTGTTCATCAATGATGACGTTTGCACCTGTGCTGTACGACCCTGACGAACATCTTCATATTTACGCAATGCAATAGATGCGTCGCTTGTGCTTACATTTGACAGACAACGAGCAAGAACGACTGCATCTTCTATTGCCTGACAGGAGCCTTGTGCCATAAATGGAAGCATCGGATGACATGCATCACCCAACAAAGTGGTCGTGCCTAGTCCCCACTGTTCCAATGGTTCACGGTCATATAACGCCCACCGAAAGACTGGTTCCTCAACTCGGCCGAGCAGTGAGAGGAAGTCGGAAGACCAACCTTCGAAGCGTGAGTATAAATCTTCCATCGTTCCTGGTTCAGTCCATGATTCGGACTCCCAAGAATCTTCTGGCGAGATACAAACAAGGTTGAGATGACTGCGATTTCGACCAATGAAGTAACTCACGACGTGCCGGTCGGGACCCATGCGGTTCGTAACATCAATTGGTAAATCTTCCACTGCACTGCGCGGCACTAACGCGCGATACGCAGCTGAGCCGCTAAAGCGAGGCTTATCCACGCCCCCAACGCATCGGCGAACAACCGAATGAATGCCGTCAGCACCGATCACGATGTCGAAAGATTGCGACGAACCATCGGAGAAAAGAACCATGGATGACGACTCCCCTGGTTCGACCGAGACAACATGTGCTGAGAACTTCAATGTCACATTTGTCTGAGCAGCAACTGCATTTCCGAGAATTTCTACCAATTCGTTGCGCGCTACGTTTGCAAGAGGAACCTGATGTTGAGATATGAAGCTTTCATCCAGGTCGGTTGCCCGAATAATGGAGTCATCTTCCCAGCGACGAAGCACCACTCGATGTGGATTAACAGAGATTTCCGAATACTCAGTGCCGAGGCCTAGTGAATGCAGGAGACGGCCGGCATTAGGACTGATTTGTACACCTGCGCCAATTTCTCTGATTCCCGCAGAACGCTCGAAGACTGTGACGTCATGCGAGTTTTGCGATAGCGCAAGAGCCGCTGTGAGTCCACCAATTCCACCACCAACAATTGCAATCTTCATAACTACGCGTCTGCAAGTAATCCAGCACCGTATTTGTCAAGCGACTGATTCGATGCCACTAGGTGTTGTGCAGAACCTTGGGCATCTCTGAAGCAACGCTGCAAGGGGCTTGTGTTGAACAAAGCACCAGCACCAGCAAAACTCATGAGTCGTGAAATGGCAGCTACCGCTGTCTCTGTGCAATATGCAGTCATAGCAGTAACGCCAGCTTCATCTCTCGCACTGAATTCACGGCCATTTTCCATAGCAAAATCAACTTCAGCGAGCGTGGCAAGTGCATGGGCTTGTACGGCTTTTAGTTGTTGTGAACTGCGACCGAGTTCATATTGAAAGGCACCACGATCAGCAAGTCGACCATCAAAACCGCGTGACTTACCGCGTGCATACACAACAAGTTCATCAATGAATCGTTTGCATGCACCAAATGTAAAACCAAGGTTCTCGCCAGCCACAAAAACTGGGTAGTTGAGCCCATAAATTGCACCACCGCGTTTGGGGGGTTCCATTGGGTCAACTGTTAATGCCGTTGGAACAAACACATCTTTCGTTGTGATTGACACGCTGCCGGTTCCCTTCAACGCCATGACATTCCAATCACCATGCACTGTGGCTTCGGCTGTGCGAATGATTGCAAGAGTGACCGAGGGTTGCTCTGAGGCTTCTATTGCAGTCAACATTGCCCAATCGGCGTGGCGAACTCCGCTTGCATAGTTCCACGTACCGTTCAACAATACGCCACCGTCAACACGGGTAAATGTTCCTGTTGGTAATGCCACCGCTGCGAGAAACGGAGATGGGTCGGATCCGAATAGCAATTCAACGCCTTCATCACTAAGGCGTGACCCAGCAGCAGCTGCAGCACCTGCGTGGTTAAAGCCAGTCCATGCAGCTGTGGCATTTGAATAACTCAATGCTGTGAAATAGCGACACTGATCGGCCAGCAAGAGTCGATCACCACCGGCTTCAATCGGTGCCTTAATCATGGGCACGCGAATCTGGCGCATGAGATCTACCAGCTCCTGCGGCGCATCCCCCAGTTCTTCCGACTCTGCTGCAGTTGCATCAAATTGCGAATGCAACGCAGAGATCTCACTGACCAACTGTTCAATCGGCCTGGCAACATAGTTACTTGTGCGAGAGCTTGTCATTGTCATTAGAAAACTCCTTCATAACTGCCACCATCAAGTTGCAGATTTTGACCACTGATGTATCCGGCTTGTGCCGCACAGAGAAACGCAAACGCATCACCGAATTCGTCGGGACGTCCGAGTCGGCCGGCTTTGATTGACGCAATCTGTTGCGCTCGCGCTTCTTCATAAGTGATTTTAAGAATTTTCATTGCAACATGAGCCATTTGTTCCTGACGTGCAGTGTCAAATCGTTCAGGCAACAACTGGTTCACTGTGATGTTGAATTGTGCGAGGTCTTTCGACAAGCCCTTCAAAACTCCCGTGAGGCCCAGCCGAGTTCCGTGCGACAAACTCATCAATGAATTAGGTGATTTCACCATTGCCGAGCTAACGGCAACGATGCGACCAAACCCGCGCTCTCTCATGCCAGGCACGACGCGTTGCACAAGTCCTAGAGGACCAGTGAGTGCCTGCAGCACAGCTGCATTCCAGTCTTCGATTTCAATATCAAGAAATGTCTTTGGTGATGGACCTTGACCATTCAGCAAAAGAATGTCTGGCGTTGGACAAGTGGCCATCAATTCATCCTGCACGCTCGAGGTAGCTGAATCACCCACTATTCCAATGGCTGCAACTCCATAACGAGATGTCAGTTCCTCAACTGCTACATCAACGTCTGCTTGGTTGCGACCATTGATCACAACGTTGACACCTTCGCGCGCAATGCTTTCTGCGCATGCCCGTCCGAGCCCGCGACTGGAGCCAGCAAGTATGGCCCAACGGCCTGTGATTCCCAGATCCATTGAGTTACTTCAATCCGCTTGCTTCGCGAGCAGCTGCAATAGAGGGAAGATCAGGAGGACTGAAGAAGACTTCTGGTGGCTCATTCGGACCCCACGCTGCAAAGCCTGCAGGACCATCTGCACCTTCCCAATCGAGACGACGATGTACTCGGTCCCATACTTCGTCATCAACAATCTGGTCCATGTCGGAAAAGAACTCAAACATGTTTCCTGATGGATCCTGTAAATACCAAAACACGTTGGCTCCGAGATTGTGTCGACCAACGCCGATGACGCTCGAAACCCTTTCGTCCTTCAGTGCGTTCGAACCGGCAAGACCGACAGCATCAGTGTCGTCAACTTCAACTGCATAGTGATTCAAATATGACGTAGGGCCCGGTTGAATCATCAAGTTGTGATGATCAGACTCAACACGCATGAAGGTTGCAAAACCTTTCATTATTTGGTCTGAAATGCGGTAACCCAAGACATTTGCATAGAAATCAACTGCCTCAGCAAGATGAGGCGTACCAAGAACTACGTGACCAACGCGACGCACAATGGGTGACTCCGTGTTCAACACCGCATCAGCACGCGTATTGACACGTGTTCGTTCGCCCGGGCCGTTGAAGGCTCGCGTTTGTGTTGGCGTTAGTGAATGTGGCGAGCCAACATCGATCACGATGGAGTGCCCAAATATTGGGTCCACACATCGCAATGTCGTGCTGTCAGACGTGTTCGCAATTCCGGCATCTGCCAATCGCTTTGAGATGGCAGCAATGTCAGCTTCAGTCTCACAACTGAGATGCATAGAAGAAAGGTGACGATACGACCCTTCCGAAATTTGCATCTGTACAGGCCGGTCAGGAGTGCCGAGCACGCCGTCAGAGGTTGCGCTCATTCCGTGCTGCAACCAGAACTCAAAGAGTTCCTGTGGGTTCGAGACCGAAATCTGAATATCTAATAGTCCGTTGAGTGCCATGTCGAGATAGTACGACATCGAACTATTCGATGTCAAACTATCTGACTAGGATACGGGGTATGGAAATCGGCAAATACGTAGATGAGACAGTGACAACCTGGCAGGAACAAAGGCCCGACCTTGACTTCGTACCCATGGGCCACATGCTTCGGTTCCACGCCATGGCTGAAGCAGCGATTGCCAAGATTCAGATCATCACAAAATCCCACGGGCTCACCCTCGGTGAGTTTGACGTACTTGCCACTCTTCGTCGTCACGGCGCTACGAGCACATTGACTCCCTCGTTCATCGCTGAAGTTGCGATGGTGTCCCCCTCTGGTCTCACACATCGACTCACGCAACTCGAACATGCTGGTCACATCATCCGAACTGCTGATGATTCAGATCGTCGTAGTTCACTTGTTTCAATTACTAAGAGCGGCGCTGCAGTGGCTGATCAAATCATTGAATTGATCGCTGAACAAAGTTCGCGAATGTACGACGCGATACCAGCGAAAGATCTGCAACTGTTCAGTCGTGTTGTTTCTCTCGTGTCAACTCAGTTGGAATCCAAGGTAGTAACTTCATGACAACAACAGTCACACTCACCGGCACTGGTTTACCCAATATCGCACCAGGTCGCGCCGGTGCTGGTGTTTTCGTCAAACACAATGATGTAGTCGTGCAGTTCGATGCAGGCCGCGCAACATGTAACCGACTAATTGAAGCTGGCCTCAAACTGGCTGATCTTGATGCAGTTTTCATCACACATATTCACAGCGACCACGTTTTTGGATTAGCTGAACTTGTTTTGTCGAGATGGATTGAAACTCAATTCGACAAAGTGGCTACTCCTCTGCCGATTTTCGCTCCATCTGGTGGTGCAGCGCGTTTCGTGAAGCGGATGCTTGAGCCGTATGAAGAAGACACTCATCTTCGTCGCGAGCACACTGGTTCACGTGAAGTTGTGCTTGATGCCCGTGAATTTCCAGCGTCATTTACTCAATCCGAAGTGTGGGCGTCTCCGGATCGTGCAGTGGTCGTGGAAGCTGTCGCAGTGCACCACGAACCGGTGCCCGATGCCGTTGCATACAAAGTGACAACGCCAGACGGTTTCGTGGTCATCTCTGGCGATACCCGCGTGTGTCAAGAAGTAGAAGATTTCAGTCGTCATGCAAATGTTCTTGTCCACGAGGCATTCCGACGCGCTCCTCTTGAACATGTCATCGAAAACTTTCCTCGCATCAATTCAATCCTTGATTACCACGCTGATTCAGTTCAACTAGGAACCATGGCAGAGCGCGCTCAAGTGGACACACTGCTTCTCACTCACCTTGGTCCACCACCTCGCAATGAAGCTGAAGAACAAGGGTTTTACGATGATGTCAGGGCTGGTGGCTACACCGGTCACTGCTTGGTTGGTCGCGACCTCATGTCGGTCACGTTCTAACTAATACCGTTTCGGCTAGTTCAATGCGGTTTCGTCATCCCTGCGGCGCAACACCAAGAAGATAAAGAATCCGCCGATAGCAAAGAGAGATCC
>JBEAXB010000203.1:0-2997 GCA_041160045.1 Actinomycetota bacterium | reverse complement strand
CAGGTTCATTCGAACCGCAATTAGTTCTTGGCGGCGCGCAACGTGAATGTTGTGCCCACCAACACGACTGATTCGCCATCGCGCGAGCTATCTACGCACGTAAGTGTCACCGAGTCGAGACCTTCGCCGCGCTCTGTGCACGTGGTGAACTCGACCGAGTGGTCGATGTCGAGCGCGCGCCAGCGTTGACCTGTGATGGTGGGGCGTGGCACGCCAACAGTGAACGAATCGATCCCCGACACGATGGATGATGCACGGCGCGATTTCCATGTTGGTCCACCCCATGCCCATTCGCCTGCAACATCTGGCTGATCAATCGATACCAATGTTCCGCCGGTGTCGCGGGGGTGCAGATGCGCTCCGCGGATGCCCGGCACTGAGCCTTGCCAGACCCGACGCACATTGTGGGTCTCGGCGATTGCGAGGCGCTCGTCAAGATTGTCGACTTCGTACAGGGCCATGTAGCCGCCGTCTCCGCCGCGCTTTTCGAGCAGTCGGCCAGCAGTTGTGCCCTCGGCAATGGGGGACACAATCTCGATGAACTGGTCTCCGAGGCAGAACAGGGCGTTGTGCAGGCCGAAGTGGGCAACGCCAGGGTCGCGGTACACAACGTCGAGGTCGAGGGTCTCAGACACCTCTGCGACCGCGTCTTCCAGGCTGTGGGCAACGAGGGCAATTTGGCGCAGGCGAATCATGTCTGCACCATACGGCGCTTGGAACGGTTACGGGCAAAGGCTTTTCCACACCCTGTGGATATCCCCCACAGATGGTGTGACATTAGTTACATTGCTGGTGGGCGGGGACTGACTCGAAAGAGGCATCTCATGTACACCCTTGGATCACTTATCCTCCTATCCATCCTTCTCGGCGCGGTCATGCCGGTGTTTCACTCGATGACCTCGACTCTGAAGATCGACGGCATCATCAACCGAATCCCCGTTGTCGGGACTCACATCACCTTGGCAGTCAGCATCCTTCTTGTGTGGGGACTTGATCTCAGCATCGTGTCCACCATGACAGGCAGCATGCGCGAGTCATGGATGACCATCTGTGTTGACGGATGCATTGTGTATGGAATGGTTCCTGTGAAGGACGCAATCGTGTCGTTCATCAGCAAAGGACTCACAGGGCTTCGCGCCGCGTAGTTCTTCAATTCCGTTTCTCATATAAAAGGCCACCGCGCAAGCGGTGGCCTTTTGCTGTAAATAATTGTGTTGCGACTAGCTACGAGGAACCTTGCTCCACGAGATGTCTTTGTCCACGCGTGGCTCGCCGGGAAGTCCGAGAACCTGTTCGCCAAGGATGTTGCGCATGATTTCGCTGGTGCCGCCTTCGATCGAGTTGGCACGAACACGCAGGAACGAGTGACGCACTCCGCCACTTGTTCCATCCACCGACAAGCTGTCGGGGCGACGGAACGTGAAGTCGTAATCGATCATTGCTTCTGCGCCCATGAGGTTGAGCGTGAACTCGGTGACCTTCTTGTTGAATTCGGCGAGCATGAGCTTGGCAATCGAACCTTCGGGGCCAGGGTTACCGGCTTTGGCTGCTTGTGCTCCGCGCATGTTGGTGAGTCGCAATACTTCGCTCTTGCAGAACAGGCTCATCAAGGTGTCTTTGTCTGCTTCGTTGCGCGCATCAACAGGCTTGTCTTTCCATGCTTTGATTGCATCGTCGATTGGTCCGCGACGCTTGGCTGTTCCGCCACCGCCGCCACCGATTGCAGAGCGCTCGTTCATGAGAGTGGTGAGCGCTGCACGCCAGCCTTCGCCAACATCACCAATGCGATGTGCATCAGGAACGCGAGCATCGGTCATGTAGACCTCGTTGAACTCTGCTTCACCGGTGATTTGGCGAAGTGGACGTACTTCAACGCCTGGTGACTTCATGTCGAGAGCGAAGTAGGTCATGCCCTTGTGCTTTGGCGCATCGGGATCAGTACGAGTCACGAGCATTCCCCAATCGGCGAGGTGAGCAAGTGTGTTCCACACTTTTTGACCATTGATGATCCACTCGTCGCCATCGCGAATTGCCTTTGTGCCAAGACCAGCAAAGTCGCTTCCGGCGCCTGGCTCGGAGAACAATTGGCACCACACTTCTTCGCCAGTGAACATCGGGCGAAGGAAACGCTTCTTTACTTCGTCACTTCCGTGCGTCGCAATTGTTGGGCCGGCAAGAGCCACGAAAAATGTTGCGGGATCCTGTCCTGCTGCACCTGCTGCGCGAAGACGCTCTTCGACGCGACGGTTGAGGTCGGGACGCATGCCGAGGCCGCCGTGTCCTTCAGGGAAATGCACCCAAGCGAGTCCTTTGTCGAATCGTGCTCCGCGGAAAGTGACATTGTCGACTTTCTTCGGATCGAATTCTGCAAGAAGGGCATCGAGTGCCGCATCAATGCGGGCAGTGTCACGGTCGGTGGTTGAGATAACGCTCATGCTCTCAGTCTCGCCGCACGAGGGGCGTTTCTGCAAGGTGAACGCTTAGACAACCGTGCCGAAGAGGCTTCCAACGGCCATGGTGATGGCCATGGCTGCGACTCCGCCAACAACAACGCGAAACGTGGGCTTTGATACGTCTGCCTTGCCGAATTTGGCACTGGTATAGCCAAGGCCAGCGAGGCCCAAGGTGACGATGATGAGTGTGGCCGAAATGCGGGTGGCGCTTGACGCAACTGCCACGGTGATGAGGGGGATGGCAGCACCTACGGTGAACGAACCAGCCGACCCGATGGCTGCCTGCAGGGGACGGGCCTGAGTGATGACGCTGATGCCCAATTCTTCGGCGAGATGGGTGCCGAGTGCATCTTTTTTGGTGAGTTCTTCGGCAACATCGCGGGCAAGGGCCTGGGGCAAGCCCTTGCTGACGTAGATGGCCGTGAGTTCATCGAGTTCGTGCTCTGGCATGGTCTCGAGTTCCCATTTTTCCTTGGCGATATCTGCCTGCTCAGAGTCGCGTTGCGAGCTGACGGAGATGTATTCACCAAGCGCCATGGAGACG
>JBEAXB010000202.1:0-3358 GCA_041160045.1 Actinomycetota bacterium | reverse complement strand
GTTTCTGCATCGCGCTCCGGAAGTTTGGCCATCATTCGATGGTCCCCACCAACACACGCAAAAGTAAGCACTTTTGAATTACAGATCAACCGTGGCGGAGTTCTGTTTGCCAAAATTGTCACGACCTACACGGGTGGTGTGAAACTTTATGGTTTGAAATCTGGGCTGTATTCGGTGCGGGTTATTGCAATCAATGCAGCCGGGGCTAGCCCCAAATCACTCGCCAAACGAATTCGGATCTAGTGATTCAAATGAGCTAGTCGCTCGACCGAATCGAGATATTCCTTCTCAGCGGCAGCACGGCCTTCCCACCCTTTGACGGTGGTGTCCTTGTTCGGTTCGGTTCGAGAAGTTTGTAGACCTCGAAGAAGTTTCCGACTTCATCGAGAAGATGCTCGGGAAGATCCTCGATGTCGACGTACTGGCTCATGCGACTGTCGTGCGAAGACACGCACAACACCTTCGCGTCGGGGCCTTTTTCGTCTGTCATCCAGAACACAGCAACTGGTCGCACCCAGACATGGCAGCCAGGAAATGTTGGCTGGCTAAGCCACACCAATGCATCGAGAGGGTCTCCGTCCTCGCCATGGGTGCCGGGAAAGAATCCGTAGTCGAGGGGGTACTGCGTGGCAGTAAAGAGGGTGCGATCAAGCCAGATTTCTCCGGTGTCGTGATCCATTTCGTACTTATTGCGAGACCCTTGCGGGATTTCAACGATCATTTCGACTTCCATAGACCTCAGTCTAGAGAAGGAGGCGATGCGGGAGAGAATGCATTCTCCAACATGCCCTGAACCAGTTGCTGGAAAGCGACCGTGGGAATTTCCAATTCTGCTTCGCTCAGCAGATCGGTCATGATTGCGCCCATTGAATATGTTTGGATAACAATCGCCAATGCATCGGATGAAGCGCGGATTTCTCCGTTATTCAATGTCCGTTGAACCCGGTCGATGAACTCCACCAGCACATTGTGCGTTTTCAATTGAATTTCATTCAGCCGCTTGCGCAACGCAGGAATCTCAACCGATGCAGCAAGAATTTGCATGCGGGTCCACCGCCGCACTTTGGTGCGGTCTGTTGGTGGATAGGAAAACATCACCACGAAATCACGAATGGTGGGCTCAGCAAGCATCGAAAAATAATCATCGAACCTCTGAAGCCGGGCGAAGTCATTTTCTTCGAACTTGTCTCCGAGGACCTGTGTCAACAACCCGATGCGGTCACCGAAATATTTGTGGATGAGCGGCACAGAGACTTCTGCGCGATCTGCAACATCCTGCATGCGCAACCCGATGATTCCCGTTTCGTCGATAATCGCATGTGCAGCCAATTCGATTCGCTGGCGCGATGTGAGGATCTGATTGAAGGTCATGAGGCGGTAGCGGAAGTTTCCGTCGTGAAAACGTGAATTATCATTGCCTTCATCAAGTTGATGTATTGCGCATCATCAACGGTCGCATCAACCTCTTCCAGAAGGTCATTCAATGCAAACCCATAGGTGAACGATCGAACAAGAAGAGCTAGTGGCCGTGATGGTGCATTGATTTTTCCCATCAAGCGCATTTGCACCTCGTCGATGAACACAGATAATTGTTCAATAATTGCCATCTGAGTAATTCCGAGTTGTGCGCGCAGTGCCGGAATTTCCATTGATGCAGCCATGATTTGCAGGTTCACTCCACGTTGAGCTGTTCGGTGACCTTGCCTGGTGATTGCCAACATATCTGCCACGGTTTCAATGGTGGGATTTTCGAGAGAACGAAAGTATGCACGAGCACTATCAATCTGCTCCAAAATAAACTCGTCGTACATGGCGCTGAGAGTTTGGGCGAGAAGTCCGTCACGATCACCGAAGTATTTGTAGATCAGCGGTACCGATACTTCTGCGGTATCAGCCACATCCTGTACCCGAAGACCCATGATGCCCTTGGTCTCAATCTGCACCTTCGCCGCACCCATGATGCGCATGCGAGAAGTGGGAACAACACTGACGAGAACCTGAGGATCCATTATTTCTTCCTTCGGTTCTTTTTTTCTACTGCAAGGAGTGCAACAGACTCATCAACTGTGATGGCGACCGCTTGTTCAACAGATGAGAGCGAGCGGAAATTCCCGGCTTTATCGATATATGCCCCGTAGCGCCCAAGTTTTGCGGTGATCTCAATTCCGTCTGACGGATCGACACCAATAAGTCGTGGGAATTGAAGCAAAACGACGATGTCTTCAAGAGTAGCCGTTTGCGCATCGAGGTCGGAAGGGAGCGAGACATTCCCCTTCTTAAACGAAATATAGAGACCGTAAGGTCCTGTCTTCAGTACGACATCCTCGCCTTCGTATTGCCCAAGGATTCGCGGCTCTGACTTTGGTGCATTAAGCAACCCCAAGGCAAAGTCGACAGTGAGTGAATGCAACTCGGTCTGGTCGGGCACTGACACATTGCGTTGATCACACTTGATGTACGGCGACCCAGTTGATTGACGTGATTTACTTCGAGCACCACGCTTTGTTGCTGCAGCTTTCTTGCGGCCAGGAAACGTGCGCCCCGGCTTCAACATGATGTCGTGGCCGGTTTCAGGGTGCTGGCCAATGACACGAACGGAGTGCATACTCGGGTCGTACTCGGCAAGTGCATTTGTAATGGTGGACGAGAGCGATGGCCACGCCCCGTCACCCGTATTGAAGAACGTATCCAAGACTCCCCCATATGAATCCTGCCCATCGACAATCTTGTTCAGTCGGTCTTCCATCTGGCGTGTGAATTCGAAATCAACAAGAGTGGGAAAGCATGTGCCGAGGAACTTCTCGACAGCAACGCCGGTGAGTGTGGGAATGAGGGCTTGATCGCCCTTGTTTGACCACAAATACTCATTGCGTAAAGACTCCATTGCCGAAGCATAAGTAGAGGGTCTGCCAATCTCATGTTCCTCAAGTGCCCGAATCAGCGATGCCTCTGTGAATCGGGCCGGCGGCCGTGTGGTGTGCTCCTTGATCTCAAAGGCCTCCACAGCAATCTGATCCCCCACGCTGAAGCTGGCCAGCGGGGTCGGCTCGTCATCTTCGTTCCCTATATATAGGCGACGGTGCCCCAGTTCGATCATCGTGGTGCCTGCTGCGCCAAAGAGGCACACCTCTGCTGTCTCGGGCACAACAGCGTCGAAGCTCACTGTCACCGTGGTTCCCGTTGCATCCACCATCTGGGACGCCACTGTTCGCCTCCACACCATGTCATAGACCGCAGCCTGGTTTGGCGTGAGCCCCGATGGCGTGCGCTTCCCCATGTCTGCAGGCCTGATGGCTTCGTGTGCTTCCTGAGCGCTCTTTCGCTTGGCGAAGTAATGGCGTGGTTTGTCCGGAATGCA
>JBEAXB010000201.1:0-3021 GCA_041160045.1 Actinomycetota bacterium | reverse complement strand
CCGGAAAGAACGGAGGGCGCATCAGTTGATCGAACGCCTCGCCGAAGGGAACACCTTCATGCGAAGGGCCGTACACATGGAGCGACGCGCCATCGACGAGCAGCGGCTGACAGAACGGGAGCCCCTGGACGTGATCCCAGTGCAGATGGGTGACCAGCGCATGCGCATGCAACGCGTCGGTACCGAAGGATTTGCCGAAGTATCGCAAGCCGGTGCCCAGATCGAGAAGGATCGGATCCGCGCCTTCGGAGGTGATCGCAACGCTCGCGGTGTTCCCCCCGTATCGGGCGGTTGACTCTCCGGCGCACGGGGTCGAGCCGCGGACGCCATAAAACGTGATCTCCATGTGCTCACCCCCTCCAACTTCGAGCAGAGGCGGAGCGTAAGGCATGGAATTCCCCACGTGAACAGGGAGTGACATCTCTCACACCTCGAAGGGCCGCACCGCCCTTGTCCCGTTATGTTGCAACCATGGAACTCAAAACCTCAGTCGTCCATGCCGACGGTCTCGATATCGCATACCTCACCGCAGGTACCGAGGGACCGCTTGCCCTGTGCCTGCACGGATTCCCCGATTCGGCCCACAGCTGGCGCCATTTGATGCCCGCACTCGCCGATGCCGGCTTTCGTGCCGTCGCTCCGTTTACCCGTGGGTATGCACCAACGTCTGTTGCTCCAGATGGCATGTACCAAACGGGCGCGCTGTCGGCTGACGCCAATGCCTTGCACGAAGCCCTCGGCGGCGATGGAGACGCTGTCATCATCGGTCACGACTGGGGAGCACCGAGCGCCTATGGCGCAGCTGCGAGCGCTCCTGAGCGTTGGAAGCGCGTCGTCGGTATGGCGGTGCCTCCTGGGTCTGCAATGGGGGCGGCTTTCCTGAACAACCTCGAGCAGTCAAAGCGCAGCTGGTACATGTTCTATTTCCAGCACCCGCTGTCCGACATGGTGGTGCCAGCAAATGATCTTGCATTTATCGACATGTTGTGGCGCGACTGGTCCCCAAATTATGACGGAGCGATTGATTCAGAAAACTGCAAGGCATGTCTTCGTGATCCGGCGCACATGGCAGCAGCACTTGGTTACTACCGTGCAACTCTTGGCGCCGGTGCACGTAGCGAGAAATACGATGCCATCCAAGCTGCAGGTGGCGGCGAACTGACACAGCCGACGCTGTACCTGCATGGTCTCGACGACGGTTGCATCGGAACCGAAGTGGCGCAAGCTGCAAGCGCAGGATGCCCATGGGCAACCGTGACATTTGTTGAAGGTGCCGGACATTTCATGCAATTGGAAAAACCGCAAGAGATCAACAAGTTGATCATTGATTGGGTTACGGCAAAGTAAGTTGCTTGCCGGCGCGACGAAGTAATCCTTCTTGCGCGAGTGCATCTATCAACGTCATCGCGCGGGCAGGTTCGACGCGCATGGATTCGATCACATCGTTGATGTCGGCTGCACCTTCGCTCAGAGCACGCAAAGCCCTACCTCGTGCCTGACGATCTGATCCTTCGAAGCGAGCTTGTGGTTTGCTCACGCCCGCAGATGTTGCCGCTGGGTCCTCGCCGATTCCCTTAAAGCGACATTGCTTCTTCACAGGACACGAATCACACAATGGAGTGCGCACCCCGCATTGACGTGCGCCGAAATCCATCATCACCTGATTCCATTCCCAGGCAAGACCTTGTGGGAGTAGTTCATCGGCGAACACTTGAAGTTCCCGTGCTTTCATCGGAACGCCTTGCAAACGCGACAAAACCCGCGACACGTTTACATCGACAACCGCAACATCGATGCGATGGGCAAATGCCAGAACAGCCCTCGCGGTGTATTGCCCGATTCCCGGCAATGCCAACAGCTCATCCAACGTGGTCGGCATGGTGCCGTTGTACTTCTCGTGCAGAACGACAGCCGTCGCCTGCAGATTGCGACATCGGCGCGGATATCCGAGCCCAGACCACAAACGCAATGCATCACCTAACGGAGCATTCGCAAGATGTGCGGGAGTGGGAAACGCCTCGATGAACGCTTCGTATTTGGGCATCACGCGAGCAACAGAAGTCTGCTGCAGCATGATTTCACTGACGAGGACATGCCAGGCATCGCTTGTTCGACGCCATGGCAAATCACGCAGAGAGCCGCTTCCCCACTCAATCAATCCGATCGCAATGCGATCGTGACGACTCAGTCGGTCCACACGTCCTGACCGTCGTAAGGACGGCGACGGCTTGGCGCAAAATCGCTCTTCCACACCATGACGCGACGACGGAAGTAACACACTTCCTTGCCGTCTTGGTTGAAGCCCTTGGTTTCGACGAGCACCGTGCCACGATCGTTCTTCGACTTGCTCTCCGTCACTTCGAGAACACGTGTCTCGGCATGAATGGTGTCGCCATGAAATGTTGGGAACTTGTGCTGGAGTGTTTCCACTTCGAGGTTTGCAATCGCTGCACCACTGATGTCAGGCACGCTCATTCCGAGAACAAGCGAGTACACGAGGTTGCCGACAACGACGTTGCGGCCCTGAACGCTTTCTTTTGCAAACCAATCATTGGTGTGCAAAGGATGATGGTTCATCGTGATCATGCAAAAGAGATGATCGTCATACTCGGTAATTGTCTTGCCGGGCCAGTGCCGGAATACGTCGCCTGGGACAAAGTCCTCGAGGCAACGGCCAAATGGGCGCTCATGTGTTGTCATGGCATTGCACGCTACTTGGGTTTGAGCGTGCCGTCCGTGTCGTCATCGGTGAATTCAAGATCGGATGGGTCAAAGACCGGCATCGGGAATTGCCCGGTGCGGTCACGTGGTGCAAATTTCTCGACCCAATCAACCGTGGTGAGACCACGTTCGGTTTGCGAGGTGGCAAGGCGTGGAAGTGGCGCAAGTTTGTGTTTGCGGTCGATGGAGAATCGGCCAACTCGCAGCGACAGGTACGACAACCAACCAACAAGAATCGGCAACCAATACTGCGCGATGCGATATGACAGAACCGCAACGGTGGCAGTGGGTCGGGCGATA
>JBEAXB010000200.1:0-3031 GCA_041160045.1 Actinomycetota bacterium | reverse complement strand
CTGACATACGCCGACATGAGGAAACAGGAAAGAACAAGTGCCCCGAGAATGGTGATTGTTGCGAGGACAGAAAAACGATCGATGGCAATCGAATCACCAAAAAGGATGCGTCCCTTTTCGTAATACAGATCGTTCCACTTGATGCAGTTCAGGATGATTGCAACGGAACCAATGGCCCCGGTGAACCATGCATACCCGTGACGCGGCCACACAGGAGTGAGCGAACCCACGAGTAACAAGAAACATGCTCCAAAGACAAGGACAAGGATTGGAGCAAGGTCAGCCCACGGAACACCTGGTCCGACCAATGCTGATACAAGAGCCATCACTCGCCTCCCTCATGGACTGAACCTGAAATAGGGACAGGTGTTTTGTAGTCACTATTCGAGACGACATGCTCGATCAACTTGTCCACACTTGGCTCGATTCGATCAATCATCGGCTTTGGATACAAACCAGTGAACACAATGAGACCAATGAACGCCATGATCAGAGTGCCTTCGCGCAATGTCATTTCTGCAAACGTCGAGTTTGCTTCATCGGGTTCACCGTGGAACACCCGCTGATATGCCCACAACAGGTACAACGCAGCAAGGATGACACCAGTGGCAGCGATGATGGTCCACCAACGTGCGGTCTCGAAAGATCCGATCAGAATCAGGAACTCTCCGGCAAAACCATTGAGACCAGGAACACCAATGGAACTGAGCATGACCACCATGAAAGCGGCCGCAAAGATTGGCGCAACAGATTGGATGCCACGCAATTCGGAGATGACGCGGGTGTGACGACGTTCGTAAATCATTCCGACCAAGAGGAACAACGCTCCGGTTGACACGCCGTGGTTCACCATTTGCATCACACTGCCGGTGAGCGACTGTGTTGTGATTGCAAAGGTACCGAGAACTATGAAGCCAAGGTGGGCGACAGATGAATACGCAACAAGACGTTTGAGGTCGGTCTGCATCGTGGCCGCAATAGCGCCATAGATGATTCCGATGACGGCAAGTGTGAGGAACACGGGCTTTGCCCATACGGAAGCAGCAGGGAATAAATACAAGCCGAATCTGAGGAAACCATAAGTACCCATCTTCAACAACACTCCGGCCAAGATCACAGAACCACCTGTCGGGGCCTGGGTGTGCGCGTCAGGCAACCACGTATGCAGTGGGAAAATCGGCACCTTGACCGCAAAGGCAATTGCGAATGAAACAAATAGCCAGCGACCTGTATTGGTGGCAAAACTTGCTTGTTCGGCAATGGTGACGAGATCGAACGTGAAGTAACCAATGTCGCGACGAGCTAGTACTGCGGTGGCGATGATGCCAACCAGCATGAATGCTGAACCGAGCATCGTGTACAAAAAGAATTTTGTTGCGGCATAGACACGCTTGTCGTAGCCCCAGCCACCGATGAGGAAATACATCGGAACGAGAACAATTTCAAAGAAGATGAAAAAGAGGAAGAGATCGAGGCTGAGGAAACTTCCCATGACTCCGGCTTCAAGCAGCAACAACCAGGCAAGGTAGCGCTTGTGGTCGTGATGCGGATCGACGCCAAGAATCACGAGCGGGAAAAGAATTCCGGTGAGCACCACCAAGAACAATGAAATGCCATCGACACCCAGATGCCATGAGATTCCCCACGACGAGATCCATTCGTGTTTCGACGTGAATTGGAAACCGGCGTCGCTGGTATTAAACGAAGCCAACAGCCAGATCGACATGCCGCCGATGCCGACGCTGAACACTGTTGCAATCAGTTTGGTCCATTCCGGACGACGATCGCTGACAAGCGTGATCAGAATGGCACCAAGAACAGGAAGCAGAATCAGTGCTGAGAGAATCGGAAACGAGGCAGGCGAATGACCGGCACTTGTTGCGCTCTCTGATGCAAGGACGAACGATGCGAGCATCAGATAACCCCTCTCAAGAGGAACCAGGCAAGGACCAAGACGGCACCAAGACCAATAATCGCTGCATACGAACGAACGAGACCGTTTTGAATCTTGCGCAAAATTCCGCTTGCAGAACGCACCTCTGTGGCAATGCCATTGACCGCTCCATCGACGATGACCGCATCAAATGAGGCAACACCGTTGAATGCTGCACGTCCCGGGCCACCGACAATCGAAGCAACTGCTGCGTCGTAACGCCATGCATCGGCGAGGATCTGTGGTTCGATCGCCTTGAACTTGCCCTTCGAATACACAGCAATCGAGAGTGCAATTCCGGTCAGTGCAATGACGATTGCAAATGCGAGGAGCAACCACTTGTTGTTATACGCCCACGAGGTGTGAATATCGGCTTCTGCATGATGCACGACCGGCTCGAGCCAGTTTTCGAGCCAATGGGTCTTTTTCGAAAATGGCAACTGCATCGCGCCACCGACAACGGAAAGGCCAGCAAGGACAACAAGTGGCGCCAACATTGTCCAGGGACTTTCATGCGGAGTCAGATCGCCATGGGCGCCGTTTTCTTCAGCATGATCGTTCCAACGAGCCTCGCCGTAGAACACCATGATGACTTGGCGGGTCATGTAATAAGCGGTGAGAAGTGCAGCAAGAACACCAATCAGCCACAGCAACCGGTTGTTCGCGAAAGCGTAAAGCAGAATCTCATCCTTCGACCAAAAGCCTGCGAACGGTGGAACTCCGGCGATGGCCAACCAGCCAATGATGAATGTGAATCCGGTGATTGGCATGACCTTGCGCAGTGCACCCATTCGGCGCATGTCTTGTTCGTGGTGCATGCCATGAATGACAGAACCAGAGCCAAGGAACAACAACGCCTTGAAGAATGCGTGGGTCACCATATGGAAGATGGCTGCCACATAGGCACCTGATCCGATGGCAAGGAACATGAAGCCAAGTTGCGACACGGTGGAATACGCCAACACTTTTTTGATATCGGTCTGGGCGACAGCAATTGTTGCGGCGAACAACGCGGTTAATGCTCCGACAGTGGCGATGACATCTCCGGCCCATGGGTACGACGCATGAAGAACAGGAGCCATACGTGTCAGAAGGAAC
>JBEAXB010000031.1:0-7083 GCA_041160045.1 Actinomycetota bacterium | reverse complement strand
GCGACCATCAGTGGTGGCAAGACTTGCCGGAGCGGCGATTATTCCGCAACCATGGGTGTAAATGAGGTGTCGCGAGACCCATGTGCGGTTTGGAATACCAGCAAGATTCAGTTCGCGAGCAGCAACTAATACCTGTTGCACTCGGCCATCAACGGCGTACCTGTCGACATCCAAATCGTTGACAGTGTAGAACGATGACTGACCTTGGTCGAGCGCAAAACGATCGAGCATCTGCACGGGATCAAGCTGGCGCACATCACGTAATGATGCGTCGTTTGTGGTCACATCGGCCGCTGAGATGTTTTCGAATTTTGTGGTCTTGCGTTCCACGTCCGATATGCCCATAGCAGCTTTGGTTGCAACAATGTTGCGCTGAATAAACGGAAGTTCGCGCGTGCTCACGTTTGGCTGAACAACGAACCGCTGGACAATCGCCGGATACGCGGTGCCGGCAACGACAGCAACGACAACCCACAAACCAACTGCCATGACCGGCAAGCGCCAGCCCTTCTGGCGAATGTTCCAGAGCAAGAGCGCAGTGACGGCAAGCGAGACAAGAATCATCAGGTTGAGTGCCGGCAATTGGGCGTTGACATCGGTGTACAAGGCGCCGCGCACGACGCCACGTTGTGATGATGTGAGGTCGTACTTCGACAACCAATAGTTGGCTGCGCGCAGCAATGTTCCGCCAGCAATCAGAACGGACAAGTGCACCTTTGCTTGAGGAGTCACGCGTTGCACCCTGTCTTGCGGACGAATGCTTCCATTGATGAAATGGAATGCGGTGGTGATCATGATCACCAATACGAGCGCACCGAATGCCCACGACACCACGAATTGTGCAAACGGAAGACGGAACACATAGAAACCGACGTTGGCCTTGAATTCCGGATCACCAACGGAGAATGCCTGACGATTGCGGAACATCAACCACTCTTGCCACTGGCTCGATGCGGGTAGGCCGAGCATCGCTGCGATCAACGCGGCGAGAGCAATGCGTAATTTGCCTCGGCTGTTTGCGGTGATTTCACGGATGCGAATGACGGTCTGATCTTCCGGGGTATTCGGAAGAGTGAGTGGCGCAACGCGATCAGCAATGACCAGGTTGATCCACAGGAATACAAAACTTCCGAGTGCGAAAATTACAGCTAGTTCAGCTTTGCTGCGAAGGATTCCCCAATACACATCGCCACGGTCGACACTGTCGAACCACAAGAGATTGACGTAGAACGTGGACAGTCCACGCGCACTAAAGATGAGGAGCAGGACTGCACCGACGATGACCGACACCAGGACTCGCCCACGAGAAGGTTTGCCGAAGTTCGGAATTCGGAATTGTGGGCCACCTGGGCCGCGAGGGGGAAGGTCTGAAGGATTACGCACGCATCAGGACGCTAGTCCTGAACGGGGCTAACAAGACAGCGGCACCCAGCATGTGCCGGAGGATGTCCGTGGCCGGTGGGAAATTTGTCCCCGCGGGTGACCATGCCAGCGAGCGAATTGTCTTCGCACTCGCTACAGCAATGAGAGACAGGGTCGACCATCCATGACAGTGCGCTGCCTGGCTCGAGTGCCAGGTAGGCCCCTTTGCTGTAGGCCGAGCAAGCAACGTCGTCGACATGGGTGTCGATCATTTCCATCTTCCACTTGCGGTAGACATCGCGCATGAGGCTCGACAGGACGTCACGATCACCCTCGGCTTCGCCAATGGCAATTCGAGTGTCTTCACGAAAGCCAGCGACCAGCCCAGAGGCAATGGTGGCTGTTGTGTGCTCAGAGATGGCCTTTTGCGTGACCCGACGGCTAGAACCGCCCGACGTTTTGACCGACTTTGCGCCAGCAGTGGCAGACGCCATGGTCTCTTCGGCGACAGAAGCTGCATATCGCTGCGCATGTTCATCGATTGTTCCGAGAATTGCATCGATTTCGAGAGATGAACGCTTGGCTCGCAGATGACCCAGAACCGTGTTTTGTTCATCTGCAAGAACCCGCTTCAATTTGCGCGCAGATGACACCACGAGGCCAGCTAATGCCTCGTTGCGCTCTTCAAAACGTGCTGGGTCGGCAGGAATCACAGAAGGCTTGGCCTTTGCCTTCTTCTCTACGACCTTTTTCTCGGCTGTTTTCTCAGCGACTTTCTTGGCGACTGGCTTTTCGGCAACGTCTTCGATGGGTGCTGCAACAGGGACAACCTCGATTGCTACTTCGGCGGTGCTGCCCGCCCGCAACTTGGCAAAAATGTCGTCGACGCCTGCATTGTTCTGCCGAACGGGGGCCGGGGCCACTTCGATGACTTCTTCGGCAACAACGATTTCGGCAACAACCTCTACGGGTTCTTCTTCGACAATGACAGGAACTTCAACAACGACTGCTGCTACTTGCTCTTCGAGAATTTCGACTTCAGGCATATCGGGAGAACGACGACCGCGGCCGAATAGTGACACGACATTTGTTTGCGGCGAATCAGTCGCTTCGTTTTCAATTTCAGTCGTCGATTCTTCGACGACAACGTGCACCGGATGATCGTTGTGATCGATTTCGATAACAACGGATGCTTCTTCAACTGCATCAAGCACATCGACGATTTCTGTTTCGGCTTCGTGATTGAAGATGTTGATCGGTGCAGCATCAACAATGCCAACTTCTGCAACGACTTCAGGTTCAACGATTTCTTCTTCACGGTCGAACACCTTGACGGAAGGATGTTCCGGATTGACGATTGGAATCGGACCAGTGGTGGGCGACAAATCGACAATGAATTCGGGCTCATCATGAGCATCGGTGAGACCGCCGATGACATCTTCGCTCGCGATGCGTGCGCGTTCGAACGCATTCATCAGACGATCACGGCCATGGAGCAACTGTTCGATTTGCGAACGCGCTGCATCGCGGCGACGACCAAGTTCGGACAGAACTTTTTCGCGGTACTCGCGCGCTTCGTTCACCATGTCGCGGCCTTGTTGCTTTGCCATGTCGATTTCGGACTCTGCGTCCTGTGCGGAATCTTCCCGGATACGAGCCGCTTCGATTACTGCAGACTCGCGAATACGCACAGCATCTTCGGCCGCATCTTTTACAAGACGGGTTGCAGACTCTTCTGCACGATCACGAATTTGGGTACTTGCATCACGTGCAGCTGTAAGGACACGGGCCGCTTCTTCGCCCAAAAGTGTGGTGACGGTTTCTTCGTCGAGACGGCCAGGAGCCGAGAGGCCTCGGGTTTGCATCGCACGAAGTTCGCCCTCGAGGAAGCGCTCGCGCTCTTGCAGGCGCGCCATCTCGGCAGCCACCATTTTGAGGAAATCGCGAACTTCGGCTTGGTCGAACCCGCGACGTCCTGTGGGAAACGCAGCTGAGCCCACCGCCGCAGGCGATGAGGGGTCGGGGCGGGAGAAAGAGATAGCCATTAGGCATTAACAGTACGACTCTTGATAGGTCAAATGGTGGCATTATCCACAGCCCCTCAGAGAGGGGTCGTGACCACCGGATCGCCACCATTCTTGGCTAAGGCTTTCAACGCCTCAGAAATTGAGCCTACTTCGACGATTGATACCGATTTCCCTGCAGCTTCACGCGCTTTGTTCACCTCGATGACTGACTGTCCCGCGGGAACCAAAAACAGGGTTGCCCCGGCATCTCTGGCCGCAATCGCTTTTTGTTCGAGAGCCCCGATTGCACCGACGGATCCATCTTCATTGATAGTGCCCGTTGCCACCACGCGCCCCCGACCCATCAAGTTGCCCTTTGTCAGTTCGTCGATGAGGGCCAATGTGAATGCGAGGCCAGCAGACGGCCCACCGATGTTCGCAGTTGAGATCTTGACCTCGAACGGCAGTGTCACCGTGCGTGTATCAAGAGGAACAAACCCAATGATGGCCTTTTCAGGTTGATCGGGATTTGCGATGAGACGAATGGTTCGGGTTTCTGCCTTGGCCGGGTCTGGCGTTACATCCTTCGGATTGCGCGGAATCACTGTGAGCGTGACGGTGGTGCCAGCCTTGCGACCAACCATCTCTTTGGCGAGGACTGCCAATGTTGGGATTGCAACTCCATCGATTTTCGTGAGCGTGTCGCCCACTTTCAACACATTGCACGCAACATCAGCGTTCGAAACACCATCACAGACGAGCTCAGCAACAACAACAGCACCAGCGGTGAATTCAGCATCAAGACCGATTGTTTTCATTGCCACGTATTCAGCAACCTGCTTGGCCGAGACCATCGCCTGAAAACCCTGCTGCTTCGAAGAGGTTGGTGTTTGCTCACCGAAATGTTCCTTGTATGTATCGACCCGAACATAAGGATCGAGCCACCCAAGAATGCTGTCGAGGATTGACAATTGTCCGCCATAGGCAGTGACGAAGTTGACGCCATTGGTATTCGGATACCGCTCGGGGGTGGTTTTGTCTTTAGCCAGTGGCGAGAACTCGATACGCGGCCCGACCGGCATTGCTTCACCCGGCGCAATTTCCCATCGTTGAATGCGCACCGCAGCCATCACGAGAATCGATGCAAGAAGCAGCCATGAGAGGGTGATGAGAGGCAATGCCACACGCAAAGACCGGACACTTGCAGAACGCTGTGGTGGCGGGAGGGGTACGATTGGATTGTTCATGAATGCATCGATCTTTTCATTGTCGCTTGTTGCGGTTTCTGCAGATGGTGCTGCCATCCGCGCAATCTGGGTGGTTGCCCTGGCCCTGATTGCTCTTGCCGCTGTCGACCGTATGAAGCCTGCCACGCCACGACGGCCAGCGGTAGTGCGGGTCGACAATAAACCCACACCTCTATATAGAGAACCAGAGAACGAACAGAAATGGCGTTCTTTGGTCAAATTGTCCGGTGGTGCTCTCATTCTCGGCGCGCTCATCGCCTGCATCGTCGGTTTCATGGTCGCCATTGCACTTGATGTCGTGGGTGGCCTGCTTCAGGCTTAAGACCCATGTCCGAAGAAGCGCGTTTCGAAGTAATTGCAGCTGGGTTCTCCGGCAACCAATCGGTGGCCGAAGCCGGATTGCTTTCTCCAGATGGTTCCACTCGGGCGAGCGCATTACGTGCACTTGCTCGCTTGCAAGTGCTGAGTCCCGACACGCTTAATGATTTTCTTCGCGATGAAGACGCCGAAGTCAGGCGCACTGCAGTCGAACTTGCTGCCCCATTTGCATCTGTACTCGTGCACTCACTGATTGACGACCACGACGTTTTTGTCGCCGAGATGACTGCATGGTGTTTGGGCGAGCGTCTTCCCATCAGAGACGAAGAAATCAACATTCTCATCGACCGCACAACATCGCACGCAGAAGCTGTGGTGCGTGAAGCGTGCGCAGCTGCGCTTGGTTCAATCGGTGATGAACGCGGATTAACAGCCATTCTTGCTGCATGCGCAGATAAGCCTGCGGTGCGGCGCCGTGCGATTCTGGCGCTTGCACCTTTCGAAGGCGACGATGTGGATGCGGCACTCACCAAGGCACTCGACGACAAAGATTGGCAAGTGCGTCAAAACGCAGAAGACCTTCTCAACCCGCGCGGTTGATTTTCGCTTCCATCACCTGTTGACGTTCAATCTCACACGAAGATTGCGACATGCATCCGTCGAGATGATCGTTGACAAAACCCATCGATTGCATGAATGAATACACCGTTGTTGGGCCAACGAATTTCCATCCTCGTTTTTTCAAATCTTTCGACAAGGCGGTCGCTGCGGGCGACACGGAAGAGATTCCTGACGGATGCGACGATTCGCCATCCCTACCGAATGGTGCATTCACTGCAAAGTTCCAAAAATGATCATGCAAACTCAGCCCGGATTCAATCATGTCGAGTGCACGACCAGCATTATTGATGGTTGCCTCGATTTTTCCCCGATGACGGACAATTCCGGCATCTTGAAGCAGGCGGTTGATGTCCTTTTCTCCGAATCGTGCAACGACGTCCATGTCGAAATGCGTAAATGCATTTCGAAAGTTTTCTCGCTTGCGCAGAATCGTGAGCCACGACAATCCAGCTTGAAAACCCTCGAGGCAAAGTTTTTCGAACAGCCTCGTGTCGTCAGTGACCGGCCGTCCCCACTCAGTGTCGTGATACTCGATGTACTGAGCATCGTCTCCGGGCCACCAGCAGCGATGTTCTCCGTTTGATGATTCTCGCAGCCACTCGCTCACACGTAAAGCGTAGGCCCGAGGACTATTTCTTTCGTTTCAGAAAAGAAAAGGCGCCCGACTTAGGTGCGGCATTGGAAGTTGTTGCCTTTGCTGTCGAACACGAGCATCGATCGGCTTTCGCCACGTGACCAAGCACTTGTTCCACATGCGCACCGCATCCGGCCCAGCCTGGTTTGTGGCATTTCTTGCAGGTAATCTGTCTACACATACCCCCTAGGGTATCAGGCATCAGACGGGAAACCCATGCGGGCTAAGCCCCCTGCTCCGTCTGACCCCACAATGCCCCCTAGGACTACGGTGACGCCATGGCTACCGAATCACTCGTTCCAGGTTTCACCAACAAGCGTTTATGGATTGTCCTTGGTGCGCTTGCCCTTGCAGTCATGCTCGCCAACCTTGAAACATCAATCATCGCCACGGCTCTTCCGACCATTACCGGCGAGTTCAATGCTTTTGAAAGCTTTGCATGGGTCGGAACTGCCTACATCGTGACCTCAGCCATCAGTACGCCACTCCTCGGAAAACTGTCGGATATTTATGGCCGTCGGGTCATCTTCCAATCAACGATGGGGGTCTTCCTGATTGGATGCATTTTGTGCGGTGCATCCCAATCAATCGGCCAACTGATTGCAGCCCGTGCTTTTCAAGGAATGGGCGGCGGCGGTATCCAAGCACTGGCATTTGCAATTCTTGGCGACATCATCCCCCCTCGTGAGCGTGGTCGTTACATGGGGTACTTCACCTTGGCATTCGTTGGCTCAGCAGTGCTCGGGCCTCTTGTCGGTGGCATCATCATCGATCACTTCTCGTGGCCATGGATCTTTTACTTCAATGTCCCATTCATTTTGGCTGTCGCAGTCATCTGCCACTTTGCACTTCGCCTTCCTTTCAAACGTCGTTCGGCAAAACTGGACTTCAAAGG
>JBEAXB010000199.1:0-5664 GCA_041160045.1 Actinomycetota bacterium | reverse complement strand
CTTATCTACGGAGATACATGGGGCGAATCTCCTGCATGGGCTATCGACCCACCAGGAACAACATTTACGAGCGGCGGACCGCCGCGCTGATTAGGCGCGAGCGAATTCGCGAATCACGCGACCAGGACGAGCACCCGTGTGGTTGCCCTGCTCGGTGACAATGTGGCCGTTCACGATTGTTGCCGCATAGCCACGAGACTTGATCAGCAAGCGACCCGTGTCGTTCGGAAAATCCTGAACATAGGTCGGTTGACCTGATTGCACGGTCTGTGGGTCGAACACATTGATGTCGGCGTATGCGCCAACTTCCAATGTTCCCCGCTTCTTCAAACCAAGAACAGATGCAGGGAGCGATGTGAGCTTGCGAATTGCCTGAGGCAATGTCACGGTGCCGCGCGTGCGATACCAATACGACAGGTAGTGCGTGGTGGCATCGGCGTCGCAAATCTGGCCGATGTGTGCGCCTGTATCTGCCAAGCCCGGATACACGTGATCCATTGCGAGGAAATCAGCAAGGTCGTCGGTGTTGCGGTTGAAGAACCATGTGTTGAACAATTCGAGGCCGTTGCTCTCGATCAGACGGTCGATCACGAGTTCCACTGGGTGAACGCCTTTGGCACGAGCCAACTCTGCAATGGATACACCGTTGTTTTCGGCGTAGTCAGGGGAGAAGGCAGTGCCGAGTGGGTAGATGTGCTCGGGGTCGTACCACATGCCCTTTTCTTTTCCTTCTTCAACAAGTTCGGCGCGGGTGTTTGCATTGCGCAATGCAGCTACGCGATCTTCAATTGTTGGCAGTTCCAACAATGCGCGCCATTTCTTGCCCTTGACCGGCGAGATCTGCGCAAGACCACACAGCGAACCACTGGGGCGGGTCATCGCTGCTGTTGTGATGCGTCCGGCCTGTGCTCGCGTGTCCTTCAAGAACTCTCCGATATGGCCTGCAGAACGATTTGTTCCGTTGCCGACTCCACCGGAGAACAACACATCGCCACATGCTTCGGCCATTGAACGCAACAAGTCGAATTCGTGTCCGGCCTTCGTGGCGAAGTCGTTGACGGCCTGGAAGATTCCGCCGCCGCCTGCGTTCAAGCCATCAGCCACTGCAAGGTATTCCTCTTTTGGCGCAAGTGTTCCTGGTACGTAACGGCCATCGGGAATGGTGTGCAACAAGATGCGCGATGTGGAAAAACCAACAGCTCCACCAGCAACGGATTCGGCAACGATGTCGCTCATGCGACGCAATTCTTCCGGCGTTGCTGGTTCATCACCGAGAGAGCGTTCGCCCATCACGTTGTAACGCACTGCACAATGGCCAACCATGCCAACGATGTTGAGAGCTGGTGCAAGACGCTCGACAGAGTCGAGGTACTCGGGGTAGGTCTCCCAGTCCCACGCGAGTCCTTCAAGAATGGATTGACGCGGAATGTCTTCGACGCTTTCCATCATCTCTGCAAGAAATTCTTTGTCGCCATCTGCAACAGGTGCAAAGGTGACGCCACAGTTGCCCATGAGCACAGTGGTCACGCCATGCCATGAACTCGATGTCATGAGTGGGTCCCAACCAACCTGTGCATCGAGGTGGGTGTGCAGGTCGATGAAGCCTGGGGTCACTGCAAGGCCAGCCGCATCAATCTCGCGCGTGGCGATTTCGCCCGAGAGGTCGCCAATCGCTGTGATCTGGTCTCCGTCGATTGCGATATCTGCTTTGTAGCCCTCGCGGCCAGTGCCGTCAACGATGAGTCCGTTGCGGATAATGAGATCATGTGCCATTGGTGCCCCCCAATTAGGTGTCTAGGGGAACCATAGCCACTTCGTTCGCGGGATAAGAAGGCCAATGTCCTAGGCTCGCTCAGTACCCAATTGTTGGAGGAATCACATGTCAGATATGAGCGTGCAATCACTGTTCTCGGTGAAGGGCAAAGTTGCCCTTGTTACCGGAGGCTCCCGTGGAATCGGCGAGATGATCGCTGCTGGTCTTCTTGCGAACGGTGCAAAGGTCTACATCTCATCGCGCAAGGCGCAAGCCTGTGACGAAGCCGCCAAGCGTCTGCAAGACACCTTTGGTGGCGAGTGCATCTCGTTGCCTGCAAACGTGGCAGAGATCGACGGCATCGAGGCACTCGTTGCCGAACTGACAAAGCGCGAGAAGCACCTCGACATCCTCGTGAACAACGCAGGCGTTTCTTGGGGTGCTCCCATCGAAGAGTTCCCCGAAATCGGCTGGGACAAGGTCATGGACACAAACGTGAAGGGCGTGTTCTTTCTTACTCAGAAACTTCTTCCGCTTCTTCAGGCTCGCGCCACAAAGAACGACACATCGCGCATCGTGAACATCGGTTCAATCGATGGCATCGGAACTCCATCATTCGAGACCTACTCGTACGGTCCATCGAAGGCTGCTGTGCATGCACTCACCCGCGTGCTTGCTGCTCGCTTGGCATCGCGTCACATTCTCGTGAATGCAATCGCTCCAGGTCCTTTCCCCACATGGATGCTTTCCACCGGAGTGGGCGGAGGCGGAGACGTCGAGAACACCGACTGGGAATCAGTTGGTCGCATGAACCCAGTGGGTCGTGTTGGTTCAGCCGAAGATATCGCTGGCCTCACCTTGTACCTGTGCTCACGCGCCGGTTCTTTCACTGTCGGTGAAACCATCACCTGTGACGGTGGCTCGCTCCTCAAATAAAGGAGCTGCAGCGACTATTCGCTGACTTTGCGGTTTCGCTTCTTTTCACTGTCACGTCGCTTGGAATCAAGTCGACGCTCAATGGCTCCACGCGTTGGCTTTGTTTTGCGTCGTGGTGCAGGCGGTGGGGCAGAGGCTTCATCAAGTTTGTCGCGCAGTTGCGACAAACACAGTTGACGATTGCGCCACTGGCTTCTGCTTGTCTGTGATGTCAGCACGATGACATCGCCGAGGGCGTCGGCGAGTCGTAGGCGCACCGTTGCTGTGCATTTGATGTCGTGCAAACCGTTGCTGTGCATTTGATGTCGTGCAACGCCACGGTGACAGACGCCTTCGACGACACCTTGTTCACGTTTTGGCCACCAGCTCCCGACGAGCGGGCAAAGCTCCACTCCATTGCATCAGCGGGTACGACAATCCCTCGCGCGGCGCGGAGATCATCATCGGGGTTCACGACTCCATTATGTGTCACCACGACGCACATTGCTGACTTCTCATAGGATGCGCGTATGTCCGTACCAGGCCAATCGCAGGCCGTTATTCATACGCCACGCCTCGAACTGCACCACATCAGTGCCGATGACCTGATTGCCTTGTTCGAATCAGCCGGTGCAATCGATGTTTGTGTTGGCAAGCCGTATGCAAACCCCCATCGGTTGCTGATGGATGACAGTGGCCCGTTGCGTTGGCGCGTTCCGCAAGTGAAGGCCGATCCTGCAGTCAACAAATGGTTCGTTCGCTGGATGGTTGCCACAAATACGCGAGACATCATCGGCAGCACGTCGTTTCATGGACCACCAAACGAAGACGGCATGATGGAAATCGGGTTAGGCGTGCACCCGTCGTTCCACCGCCAAGGTTTTGCCACCGAGGCCCTGATTGGCATGTGGTCGTGGGTCATTGATCAACCCGGTGTGCACACCTTGCGCTACACCGTTGATCCACTCAATGAAGCCTCAGTCGGCGTCATCAGAAAATTGGGCTTCACACATATGGGTCAACAGATCGATGAAGAAGATGGTCCGGAAGACATTTATGAGATGAGTGCCACCGATTTTCGTCGTCGGTTGACGTAGGGCAGTATTGAGAAATGTCGCTCACTTCGTTTGACCTGATCACCATCGATACCCCGAACACGGATGCGCTGGCGACGTTCTGGTCGCACGCAATGGGCCTGCACGAAACCGAACGCGAAGACATCGACCGGTGGATTGTGTTGTCTGATACATCAGGAGTGAGGCAGCTGGGTTTTCAGCGCGGGGTTCGTGGAGCTGGCGCGATTCATCTCGACCTGTCGTGCGCGCTTGCCGACTTCGACGCTGAGCGGGAGCGCCTGCTGCAGCTGGGGGCTACCGAGACCCGGGAACCTCGCACCGAGTCATATGGCCGGATCGCCAATATGGCCGACCCAGATGGCAACTTGTTCGACCTCTGCGCCTACGTTTCCTGACCCAGCCTGGCTCGCAGGCTCGCGATCGGCGCAATGTGGGGCTATCCTTGGGGTTCTCGCGGGCGTAGCTCAATGGTAGAGCGCTGTCCTTCCAAGTCAGACACGCCGGTTCGATCCCGGTCGCCCGCTCCAGTCAGACAACATCCACAGTTCAAAAACTGTGGAATCGGATTATTCTTCCCGCATGCCCCTCGTCGTCACCGCGCTTTATGACTTAGCGCAACGAGAGAGTGAACCTCGCAGGCGATCGGCCGCCGAATACCTGGAACTCAGTCGGTTCCTCTTTGCCAGTCCCGTCGATCTCCACGTTTTTTGCGAGCCGAACCTCGTTGCTCCGCTGGGGGAGATGATGCGCTTTCGACCCGAGGGCTGCGCAACCCAAATTCAAGCACTTGCCTTTGAAGACTTGCCCGAGTGGAGATCTGGGCAACGCGCGGTTCAAGGACTCGCCGATGGTTCCCTTGTGCGTACAGCATCGACCCTGAACCATGTCAAGGACTCGCCGGCCGCGCAGACCGTGTGGTGGTCAAAATTTGCGCTGATGAAGCGTGCGGCAGATGCGCATCGAGGAGGCCATGAAGAATCTGTGTGGTGGGTGGATTGCGGAATTATTCACGGCTGTTTACTTCCTGAGTCACAACAACTCGAGTTGGGAAATATCACTCGGCCGGTATTTGGGCAGGTGAGTAATCTCGACCACATCAAGGACGACACAGCTGATTACTTGCGGCGCGGAGTGACGTGTATTGCAGGCGGGATTCTCGGGGTTCCTGATTCACAGATTGAAGAACTTGCGGCCACGTTTTCAGAACGGTTGCAGACAACGCTTGACCAAGGATTGTTGGTGAATGAAGAAGCGCTTTATTCATGCCTTGCTCTTGAAATTGAATGTGACCTGATTGAAACAACATTTCATCGACTTCTTGTTGATGTCGCAGGCTTCGGTCAAATGAGCCCAGTTGTCGTCAAAATGGAAGTGACAAACCTTGTCGAGCTTTCTTCCATTGATGATTGTGTGGATGTCGAATCATTGATCGCGCGGCGTGTTCACTTGCCGTCTCCTGGCCGCTCCGATCGTGTTTCTTTGAATCCATCGATTGCGCGCGACCCTCAAGGGGGGTATCTCTGCATTGTTCGCAATACGAATTATCGATACATCGACGGCGATTATCGGCGCCTTGATGGCGGTGATGTCATTCGTACTGAAAATGTTCTCGTCAAACTAAATGATGATTTCGCGCCGGAGTGGAGTTCGGTCATTGATGATCAGCTAGCTCGGACCGAACCCCCACTGTTTCCGGTGGTTGGTTTCGAAGATGCACGACTGGTTTTGCGGGCAGGGCAGTGGTGGATGAGTGCCACCAGCCGCGAGCACCGCAGAGATGGGCGTTGCCAGATTGTTCTGTCGAAGTTGGTAATTGCATCGGATAACGCGGTTGCAATTACCGAGTCGCATGAACTTCCATTTCTCACCGCTTACGGCCATGAAAAAAACTGGATGCCGATTCTTGGTCGTGACCACGCA
>JBEAXB010000198.1:0-3045 GCA_041160045.1 Actinomycetota bacterium | reverse complement strand
GCGCGACGGAGTCAATGTTCGCGACATGGGCAGATCTGATCTTCCCTTTGCATGTTCTCTCGTCGTTGCTGATTTGTCGTTCATTTCGCTCACAAAAGTTTTGTCGGCACTCATGGATGTGGTGTCGCCCGAAATCGGCTATGGCACGCCTTCGATGGTGTTGCTCGTCAAACCCCAGTTTGAGGCTGGTCGGGTGGAAGTGTCTCGCGGCAAAGGGGTCATCACTGATCCGGTCATCCATGCCGAAGCCTGCGCATTGGTCGCAGAAACAGTGGAAGGCCTTGGTGGGCGAGTGGTCGGAGTCGTGGAATCACCCATAAAGGGCGCCGAAGGCAACACAGAGTTCCTGATGTACGTGGAATGCCTCACCCGTTCCGTAGGTTGTGAGTCATGAGTCGTATTGGCATCGCGGTGCACCGTTTCAGAACCGATGCCCCAGAGATAGCTCGCAACATCGCATCCTGGGCCCATGTCCACGGCATCAGTACGGTCATCGACGAGGCAGACGCCAAAGTCATTGCATCAGATCTCACCATTTCGGGCGACGTGGGCGACGTTGATCTTCTGGTGGCTATCGGCGGCGATGGCACAATGCTGCGGGCTGTGCGCACTCTCGCTGGTCGATGTGTTCCGGTCATCGGTGTCAATCTGGGTGTCCTTGGCTATCTGGCAGCAGTTGAACAAGACGATGTGATTGACGCACTCGATTTGTGGCGCACGGGCACACAGGGGAAAGATTTCCATTACGACGATCGCATGCTTCTCGAAGTTGCGATGTGGTCGAACGGGGCGCGTCTCGCCAATTTGTTGGCACTTAATGAAGTGGTCATCGAAAAGCGTGAGGCCGGACACACGGTGCGCCTCGGGGTTGATATCGACAAAGCACCGTTCACGACGTATGCCGCCGATGGTCTGATTCTTGCAACGCCCACTGGCTCAACTGCGTACTCAATGTCTGCTCGTGGGCCCATCTTGTCTCCACTTCTGCGCGCCATCTTGATGACCCCGGTGTCGCCACATATGTTGTTCGACAGGTCGATGGTTCTCGATGCTCGCGAGTTGGTGCGCATCGAAGTTTTGGGTCATCGTCAGGTCAACGTTGCCACCGACGGCGACCTCGTGCACACTTTGCATCCTGGCGACGTCATCGAAGTGAGCGCCGCTGAGGAGGTGGCGCGATTCGTGCGTTTTGAAGAACAAAGATTCCATCAGATCTTGAAAACCAAGTTCGGATTGTCAGACAGATAATGCTCGTCGAACTCTCCATCGAAAATCTTGGCATCATCGAATCAGTGCGGGTCACGTTCGACGGTGGTTTCACTGCTTTCACTGGGGAAACCGGTGCTGGCAAGACAATGCTGGTCGAAGCGATCAATCTGGTCGTTGGCCGTCGAGCCGATGTGTCCGTCATTCGTGACGGAGCAGATGAAGCCCGGGTGGAAGCTCGGTTCATCACCGACGGCCCCGATGGCGAGGTCGAGACAATTCTGTGTCGCGTACTGCATCGCGAAGGGCGCAGTCGGGCATATGTCAACGATCGCATGGCAACCATTACTTCTCTTGCCGAAATCGGTGACGAGTTGGTGGATATCCACGGGCAGCATGCTCACCAGCGGTTGCTGTCTGCCGCGACACAACGCCAGTCCCTCGATCAGTTTGCTGGCGTCGATACTTCGTTGTTGCGGGCTGCTCGCGAGCAGGTCACCCATATCGATGCATTGCTTGGCGCATTGGGCGGTGACGAAAAGTCGCGAGTGCGAGAAATCGACTTGTTGAAATTTCAATGCGACGAAATCGAATCAGCAGCCATTTCAGGCCCCAATGAAGATCAGTCGTTGTCGCAGGAAGAAGATGTGCTGGCTGATGTGATGAAGCATCAAGAAGCACTGTTGTCTGTCTCTGCATTGTTGTCGTCAGACGGCGGGATCCTCGATTCGCTCGGGCTTGCTTCCCACACGATGGCGCCGGTGACATCGATGCCTGATGTTGTTGCACGATTGGCATCTCTTGCCGCAGAAGCAGACGATCTAGCACACACCGTGCGCAACGCCGCCGAATCGTCAGAAGAAAACCCCGAACGTCTTGAAGAGATTCGGTTGCGTCGACACGCACTGCGCGACCTGATGCGAAAATATGGCGACACCCTGGAAGATGTTGTTGCTTTCGGGTACGAGGCCAGAACCCGTCTCGATGAACTCATGGGTTACGCCGAACGAGTCGAAGAACTTGAAAAATCAAAGAAACTGGCATTGCGCGAATTGTCGGCCCGCCAAATCGAAGTTGGTAATCAGCGCCGAGGAAGTGCCAAGGCGTTGGCAACGGCGGTGCAAAAGCGCCTCCGGGATTTGGCTTTGCCCAATGCGACTGTTCAGGTAGCGGTGGGAGATGTAGATAGTGACCCAGCCGGAGAATCCGTGGTCTTTATGTTGGCCGCCAACCCTGGCAGTGCCCCACAGCCAATATCGAAGGTCGCGAGCGGGGGCGAGCTTGCCCGAGTAATGCTCGCGCTACGTCTTGTCCTGACTGGCGACCCGGCAACGATGGTGTTCGACGAGGTGGACGCAGGAATCGGTGGGGCAGCGGCCGTCGCTGTTGCGTCTGCCTTGCGCGAGTTGGGTGGCGCTCACCAGGTGTTCGCCGTCACCCACCTGCCTCAGGTGGCAGCAGCAGCCCATGCACACATTGCAGTGTCAAAATCTGTTCGATCTGGTCATACCTATGGCGCGGCTGTTCGTGTGGCCGATTCCGAGAGGGCGACAGAAATCGCCCGGATGTTGTCGGGCGGGGTCGCCGACGAATCTGCGACTGCCCATGCTCTCGATTTGCTGACAACCCTTGGCGGGGATCGAAAGAAAACTCGTCGCCAAAAGTGACGGTTTCGCCGAGAGGGTCCTCGAGCGATTAAGGTGTAATTCCGTTAGCAGTTCGGCCGGCGGGAGTTCCAATGCCAAAGCACATTTTCGTGACCGGTGGCGTTGCAAGTTCCCTTGGTAAGGGTCTGACCGCATCGTCTCTCGGTCGTTTGTTGAAGATGCGCGGTTTGCG
>JBEAXB010000030.1:0-7114 GCA_041160045.1 Actinomycetota bacterium | reverse complement strand
GTATCAACTGCAACAATAAGAGTCGTTTTGTGGAGAACTTTGTTGTGGCGCAAGTTGTTGACAAGCGCTGGGGGAGCCTTGCCCAAATCTTTGAACATGAACACTGCAGTACCAGCAACACGCTTGATGTCTTCTGCTTCATCAAGAACATCGACAATGGGGCGTTCTCCACGGTGAATACGGTCGGCAACAAGCATGCGTCCTCGACGCCATGTTTGCATTTGCACCATCAAAATGACACCAACTGCTAATGCGAACCAGCCACCGTGCGGAATCTTGATGATATTTGCACCAAGGAAACCGAGCTCGATGGTGAACAAAGGAATGCAGACAAGGAATGAACGGAACTTGCTCCAGTGCCAACGATCGACCAACACTCTGAAGAAGATGAGAGTGGTGATGGCCATTGTCATCGTCACTGCGATGCCGTATGCGGCAGCCAAGTTGGTGGAAGAACGGAAGCCGAGCACAAGGCCGATGCATGCAACCATCAGGACCCAGTTCACGAGGGGGACGTAGATCTGGCCTTCATGGCTCTGTGAAGTATGAAGAATTTTGATGCGTGGAAGATAATCAAGCTGCACCGCTTGGGCCGTGAGAGAGAACACCCCTGAAATCAGTGCTTGAGAGGCGATGATTGTCGCGCATGTCGCAAGAATGACGAGAGGCAACAACAGCGAATCAGGAGCCATACGGAAAAAGACGCTCTCGATTGCTTCGGGATGCGACAGCAAGAATGCGCCTTGTCCCCAATAGTTGAGCAGCAACGCAGGAAGGACCATCGCGTACCAGCCGATTGTGATGGGGCGGCGACCAAAGTGTCCCATGTCGGCGTACAAGGCTTCTCCGCCGGTGACGACAAGAAAGATGGAGCCAAGAGAGAGGAAAGCCCGCAACGATTCGTGCGTGAAATAGCGAAATGCATACATCGGGTTGACAGAAGCGATGATGCCAGGCTCAGGAATGATTTTGGACAACCCAAGAAGTGCAAGAGTGAGGAACCATGCGACCATGATTGGGCCAAACACTTTTCCAACAGTTCCCGTGCCCCGGCTTTGTACAAGGAAGAGGCCGAGCAGAATCACGATTGCGATGGGGATCACCCACGAGGCAAACGCTGGCGACACTTCTTCAAGTCCTTCGACGGCACTCAAAACTGAAATTGCTGGCGTAATAATTCCGTCGCCGTAGAGCAGCGCGGTACCAAAGACCCCGAGAGCAACGAGAATTCCGGCCTTTGCCGCCGAATTGCCGCGTTTTGGCATGACGAGCGCGGTCAAGGCCAAGATGCCGCCTTCGCCTTTGTTGTCTGCGCGCATGACAAGCAATAGGTATTTGATCGAGATGATGATGACGAGAGCCCAGAATGCGAGAGAGCAAATGCCGTACACGTTGATTCGGTCGACCGTCATCACGTGGGATTTTTCGGTAAACGCTTCTTTGAAGGAATAGAGCGGGCTGGTGCCGATGTCTCCGTAAACAACTCCGAGAGCGCCTAGTGCCAAGGCAGCAGTGCCTCTCTTTGAGTGGCTGTGTTCATGCGAATGAGCAGTCGGCTCAGTAGGCGGCGAGGCCTCGGCCGCTTTTGCTAGTTGTTTTGCTCGGTTGACCGAATCGAAGCCGGCTGAATTGTCTGATCCCACAGAAGAGAGATGCTACTCGGCGGCCAAGAATTCACCATATATATGGGGAGACCTCTTGTTCGGCAAGTGGCATATGCCCTAGAGGGGGCTAGCACCACATTGTGGCCGATCGCTGGTTCAGCATGATCCCTCTCGTTACCGTTCAAACATCAGGTTTATTCAGTTTGTCGTTGACACGGTTCATGCGAGAAAATGGAAAATGTTCAGAGCGGTCAATGTGGCGGAGATGGTGAACAGTTGAAGAAATCAGCCATCACACTTGTGCTCTCCCTGCTCGCTTCGGGCGGCATCAGCGTGCCAGCTCGGGCATTTGTCGACACTTCATCCTTCGCCCCGTCAGAGCCGGCCAATGTCATCGCAGAAGCCACTGCGAATGGATCTTTGGTTACTTGGGATGCCCCAATTGCATCGGGCTCGACTTCATTGCCGCGTGCGTACATTGTCCACTCGTGTGGTCCGTACTCTCTTGAATCAAAGAAGGCATCTCTCGCTGCTGGTTTGAATTGCGATGGCGAAGACTCCTTCCAGGCAATTGTTGCAAAAAAGAATGCCACAAGCGCAGTAGCGCCGTGTTTGCCAACTCCAACAGAGTTCTGTGTCGTGAGCGTTCGGGCAGTTGGTCCTCGCGCCAATAGCGAACCTGTGATTCGGGGCGCAGGTGGTGCACCGCCTTCATCCGTTACTCATTTGGTTGTCAGTGAAAACGAAAAAGGGCCTGGAGTTGAGACTGTTTGGAAATCGAAGCAGATTGGTGCTCAATCAAATGACATGCCTGCGCTCGTGCCGACGTATGAAGTTGCTCGAAATGGAGTCGTTGTTGCTCGTGGGTTGACTGAAAACAAGTATGTCGATGTTGGATGTGAGGCTGTCACACGTTGCATCATGTCTGTCACTACAGTCAGCCCGGGCGGACGTTCTCGATCGGTCGGCGGTTCTGTTCTCAGTGGTTTCTCTCAACCTTGGTACTTCATTGAGCCGATCGTAGAAACCAACGAATCAACTGAAGTCCCGTTAGTTGAAACAGCAACTCGTACTGTCACAAAAAAAAGCGTCACTGCTTTCTCGTTTCGATCACAGCGTTACAACACTGAATCCAAACCCGGTGCCTCAGCGAAAGACTTACCGTCGGGAGTCAAGGTGATTCGCGGAAACAAACAAGTGAAAGTCATTTGGTCATCACCGGCAAGTGGAATTGCGATGAAGTCGTACAAGGTGTCCACTGTGCAGAAACCTGTGAAGTCCTGCACCTACCGCGTCTCTGGGAGCAGTGCGGAGAACAGTTGCGTCATCACTGGTTTGAAAAATGGTGTCAAGTATTCATTTGTCGTGGTCGGGACACCTGTGAAAGGCAAGCCGGTGTCCTCTCGAGCTTCGGCGGCCATTAAGCCAGCCCCAGTTCCGAATATTCCGACTGGAGTTGTTGCTTCACTCAATGGAGAGAAAATAGCTGTGTCGTGGAAAGCCCTGCCAAAAAGCAGTGCAGCTGCGACATCTTTTGTAGCGACAGCAGTACAAAATGCAGGCATTACTTGTGCTCTTGTAGTGCCGAAGTCAGGAGTTTCCAGTAACTCGTGTGTGGTGACAGGCATGACCAAAGGGATGGCGTATTCATTCAGGGTGATCGCAAAAAATGCTGCGGGTTCTTCCGGTGCATCGAACAGTTCCGCAACTGTGGTGTTCGGTTCAGCAACAAATAATGAGACATCGGATGGAGGCTCTGGAGTTGCTCCTGTTGCTCCTGTTGCACTTATTGCACCTATTGCAGCATTGCGTTTACCGCCGGGATCTCCTCAGGATGCCACAATTGTTCGCGGCAACGCCTCGTTGCTGGTTTCGTGGACAGTCCCGAAAACTGCTGGAAGCTCTGCCATCGAAAGCTATGTTGCATCGGTCGTCGATAATCCGGGTAAGTCATGTACCTATGTGGTGCCAACTTCGGGAACTCCTGCGAATTCATGCACCATTACGGGTCTCGAAAACGGGATTCTCTATTCGGTCACGGTGGTTGCGAAAAACGATTACGGCTCATCGACCGCTTCGGACGAGAGCAACTCGGCCATGCCGGCAACAGTCCCAAGCGCTCCGACGGGAGTAACAAGTCTTGGCGGCGATTCGCGTGCGATGGTGACATGGAATGCCGCAGACGAAAACGGATCCGCCATCACACAGTATGAAGTCACCACCGTACAAGCACCGTCTCGCACGTGTACAAATACTGTCCCACGTTCCGGCGTGCCAACGCATTCGTGCGCCATCACTGGTTTGACCCGGGGTCAGACGTACTCATTCACTGTGAAGGCGACAAACGATGTCGGCGAATCTGTCGCGTCGACGCCATCAAGCACAATCACGTTGCTGAGTGCTCCTTCCCAGCCTCTCTCTGTTGTTTTTCTCTCGAAAGATAGATCAGCAAAAATTTCGTGGCGACCGCCTCTCAGTTCTGGAGGTGGCCCGATTGTTTCGTACGAGGCTTGGATCTCGAGTGACCCGTCCAAATCCTGCACGTATGTTGTTCCTGCAAGTGGTGTCACAAATTCATGCTTTATTACTGGTCTCACCAACGGAGTGTCCTATGACGTCGTGGTGACCGCATCCAATGCTGCAGTCACGGGTGCGGTATCTGGCTTTTCTGGTCGGTGGATGGTGGGAGGTGCTTCAGCCCCAACGAGCGTCGTTGCTCGAGCAAGTGATGGCTTTGTCACAGTGGAATGGGTGAACCCAACTACTCCAGTCGGAATGAATATCGATCGCTACACCGTGGAACCGATCTCCGAATCAGATACTTCTGCGTGGAACAAAGGATGTACGTTCATCGTTCCTGTCGATACTTCTCCTGCTCGGGGAAGTTGCAGAATTTCAAGTGGCACATCGGGTGGTCTTTTGAACGGGTCTTCGTACACCTTCACAGTGAGTCCTCGCACCCATGTCATCGGAAACGTCTTCAACTCTGTGAGCATGCCTGCTGAATCAACGCCATCCAGTCCGGTTCGTCCGTACACGATGCCAGCGAGCCCATTGTCGGTCAATGCATATGCAATGAGCGATAGTGCGCTGGTGACATGGGAGCCTCCAGCCAGCGACGGTGGAACGCCCATTACCGCATACAAGGTGATGGCAGACCCTCTGGTGGGAGACACGATTGTTTCCGAATTTGAAGCTGATTCACGCGTCGTAGGAGTCGGTGGTCTCACGGGCGGCGTTGCGTACACCATGTCAGTAATTGCCGTCAACGAGTTTGGCGAGAGTGCTCCCACTGTTGCGGCGGAAGCAGCACTATGGACAGGGCTCACAACAAAACCTCGCGACGTGGTTGCAGTGGGTGGCAACACAAATGCGGTGGTGTCGTGGTCGCCGCCCGAGTCTGTACCGATTGCTGTGCAGTCGTACACCGTCAGGGCGCAAAACCTCACAACGCCATCAGACGTTATTGCTCCGATCACAGTCCTGAAAAGCCCGATGACGTTTCCGGGTCTCACGAATCTTTCGCAATATACATTCACTGTTGTCGCCAACAATGAGGCTGGAGCGAGTCCGGCTTCTGATGCCTCTGTTGCAATCCGTCCTGTTGGTCCTCCATCACCTCCATCGGATGTTCTGAAGTTTTCATCAGCTGGAATCGGAACTCTCAATTGGCTAATTGAACCAAGCGATTCACCAATTGTCTCGTACACATTGGTGGCGACTCCGTCGAGTGGAGCTGTGCGCGTCGTGACATATCCGGTTGCAGAAGTCCCCACACTTCTAGGTTCCACCCGCGCATACGCAAACGTCGCCGGGCTAACAAATGGTGTCGAATACACGATGAGCCTCTTTGCAACGAGTGCCGGAGGAAATTCAACAGTTGTTGTCGCTGGAGGAATTACTCCTTTGTCACGACCATCAGCTCCAACGATCACGTCTGTGACCACGTCGAATGGTCAGGCTGTCATCTCGTGGACTGCACCGAGTGACAATGGCGGAACACCTGTGACCGGTTACAGCGTGGAAGCGCAGGGACGATCTGTTGCGACGAAATACTGCAGCACCACAGTCCCAACAACCACGTGCACTATTTCTGGTCTTGAAAACAACGTTGCATATTATTTTGTTGCACGGGCAGAGAATGAAGTGGGTCTTGGGGGATTATCAAACGGCATCACTGCAACACCTCTTGCGGAACGTCCTTCTGCTCCGTCAAACATTGTTGCAACGGCTTCGCTCACCAACTACAGACGAATCGTCATCTCGTGGGATGCGCCGAATAATAATGGGGCCCTCATTACGCGTTACAACGTGAAGACCGTTGAAGATGCGTGGTACTCAAGCACTTGCACAACAACCGGAGCAACGTCGTGTTACATCGAAACCCTGTCGATTGGTCGCAGTTACACATTCCAGGTGAGCGCAACAAACTCGGCCGGAACAAGTGAATTCTCTGTCGCATCGAATTCCGCTATCACTCCGGGAGAACCCGACACCCCGGACATCACGGTTATCTCTGGCGCGTCAGGAAATGCATCGATTGAATTCACGACTCCAGCTGCCAACGGGCCAAACCTGCGGTACGAAGCCTTTGCAACCGATACGTCTAACCAGTCGATAACGGTCTCGAGTGGTAATTCTTCTCCCATCGGTTTTGTATCCGGAACCAGTACGGGATTAATTGTCGGACGAACATACGACATTGTGGTGCGGGCGAAGAACGATCTGGCGACTGGTGCATCGTCATCCGCGGTCCGGTTTATCTCGAGTTATGTGCCCAATAAACCAACTTCGGTGTCTGCAGAAGAGCGCGATAGTGCCGCGCAAATCAGCTTTACAAAGCCTGCAGGAGATTCGGGTGCACCGATCAGCAGCTACACAGTCTTGATCAATGACATCACCTCTGGTGAATCTTGGACAGTGACGCGGGGACCAGCGATTGATTACTACGGAATCACCACCATCACGGGTCTGACAAATGGGCACAGCTACACGTTCTCCATGACTGCGATGAATGCGGCTGGTGTTTCAGAAATGTCGAATGTCTCTAACACTGTGATTCCGCTGAGTACTCCCGGTGCGCCACGAAATCCGGTGGCCACAAGAGGCAACACAACTATTTCGGTTGCATTTGATGAGCCCCTGAGTGCTGGTGAAGGCTCGCCGATCACGGGTTATCGGGTGATTGCGACGTTAGATCAAAGCCCGTACTTTCAAGAGGCCACCGGTTTGACAAGCCCCATCGTGGTGGGGGGCCTGCTTAATGGCAGTGCATACAAAATAGAGGTGCAGGCAACGAAAGGTTTTGTTCGCAGTGCTAGTGCCGTGGTTGCTGGACTTATAACTCCGAGAACAATTCCTGGCGCGCCGTTCAATGTCTCTGGAACGCGTTTTGAGGATGGCCAATCGACGGTGTCGTTTACTGCCTCGATTACTGGTGGAGAATTTCCTTCTAGTTTTACTGTCACAGCAACTAATCAAGTAAGCACAAGTCGTAACGTTGTCGTTAC
>JBEAXB010000197.1:0-3062 GCA_041160045.1 Actinomycetota bacterium | reverse complement strand
GTCGTATACCTGTTGAGCACGACCTGCGTGAATTGTTTCTTCGCGACCATTCAGACGAAGCAGGCGTTCCACTTCTTCGTCTGATTCTGCATCGGCCCAACGCTGATAGCCGGCATCGCCATTGATTTCACCTTGCACAACAGATGCAAAGATCTCCGCATCGATCGCATCGGGAAGCGGCACTGGCAGCAACTCGGCAACTTCTGCACTTGGCTCCCATTCGGATCCGAGCTTGATGCTGATCATGCGCGCGAGACGACGAGCATGCCCGCGTTCTTCGACCGCATTTTTGCGCAACAAACTTGCAGCTTCATCATTGTTCACACGATCGGCAAGCATGTTGTAGAACAACTCGCCTGCCATCTCGATGCGGTACATCAGTGTCAGTTCGGGAATTTCGAGTTTGTCGACACCAGCGAGGCCAGCATTTGCTGTGTAGAAATTGACTTCAGACATCTGATTAGTTCACATTCAAGAGATCGACAACGAAGACGAGAGTCTCGCCACCTTTGATGACGCCGCCAGCGCCCTGTGATCCGTAACCAAGATGTGCAGGAATGGTGATGCGACGACGACCGCCGACTTTCATTCCGGCGACTCCCTGATCCCAGCCTGCAATCACTTGACCTGCACCAAGGCGAAATTCGAATGTCTCGTTGCGATCCCATGATGCATCGAACTGGTTTTGTGTGCTCCAGGCGACACCGACATAATGCACTTCAACGTTGGTGCCTGACTTTGCCTCGGCTCCTTCACCAACGGTGATGTCTTCAAGGACGAGATCGGCTGGTGCGTCTCCGGCGGGAATTGCAAGGTCTGGCTTCATTGTGCTCATTTTCTCAACCTATCTAAGGACGCATTGAATTATGCAGCTGCGCGGGTGCGGCGCAAGATCGGATCGGCCAGACGTAACGCACCATCTGCAAGCTTCATGACTCGACCAGCGGCGCCAGGCGTCGATGAATCGATCAGGTTGCCCATGACGGCCAATGTGATGTCTGCGGCTGCTTGAGTGCCGACTGCGATGCGCAGTCCGGGCTTGAGCAACCATGGGTGGCCAATCAGGAAACTAAAACGACGCCCAGTGCGCAGGAACGCATCGAACCTCTCACCCACCATGATGTCGTATGACTCTGATGCGGTTGCAGGGTCGGCCAAGAAACGCTCGACGGCCAACATGCCAGACTCGAGTCCGTAGTCAATACCTTCGCCATTCATCGGGTTCACAAAACCCGCAGCATCTCCGACTGCAACCCAGCCGGGTCCGTGACGGCGAACGCAACTCATCGGCAGACGCCATGCCCGAGGCTTTTCGACGTATTCACCTAGAGACCATGAGTCGCGCACGAGGGCTGCGTATTGATCAAGCAACGTATTGAGGTTCAGTTTCTTGAAACCCTTCATCGTGCTCAATGCACCAACACCGATGTTGACTGTGCCGTCTCCGGCAGGAAACATCCACCCGTATCCAGGCACCGCAGTGCCGTGTTCATCGCTGAGACTCAAACATGCTTCGAGATGGCGTTCGCCATGACGAGGAGTTGGCGCATACGCACGAATCGCAAGACCAAATGGTTCATTCGGGTCACGTTCGGCTCCGAGCATCTTTGCTGCCATACCCTGTGCACCTGCAGCAAGGATTGTGAATGGCGCACGATATGAATCTGTGCCGACACTGACTCCGATTACACGACCATTTTCGATGACCGGCAGTGCCTCTGATTCGAATCGAACATCTGCTCCACTTGCAATCGCAACATCGAGCAAGTGGTTATCGAAACGTTGGCGAGGCCACACAGCACCATGGTTCGGAAAACGATCTGTCGTCGGCCACGACAACTCACGCTTCTTTTTGCCAGCAATCATTCGTAGACCATCAATACGGTGCGCAACCGAATGATCGATTTTCAAATCGTTCAATGCTGCTATCGCCCGGGGTGTCAGGCCATCGCCGCATACTTTGTCGCGGCCATATGGTCCCTTTTCAAAAAGAACCACTTTCAATCCGGCGCGTGCAGCCGTGATGGCCGATGCGGTGCCGGCTGGGCCTCCGCCGATGATGAGAATGTCACTTTGCATTAACCACGAGCCTGCCAGCGCCACGGACGAACTGCTACCTGCGTACCATGGGTCACATGGCCTATACCGACCTCGCTCAGGCAGTTGCCCTCATCCGCACCACCGACACATTGGCCGTTCCGCTCGGGCCAGGTGTCCCAGGTGGCTTCATGCATGCGCTTGGGTCTCGAGACGACTTTGTTCATCTGGAAATCTCCGGCGCCCTGATGCCTGATTTGTATGCCGTGCTCGCCATGCCGGGGGTCTTCTATCGCAGCGGCTTTTTTGGCCCCGCCGAGCGTTTCCTGCGCGACTCCGGGTCGAACATTGATTTTGTTCCGGCCGACTTTCGTCGATTCGAGCCAATTCTTCAGAAGATGAAACCCCGCGTTATTGCAACGGCCGGATCGCCTCCAGTTGATGGCTGGGTCAGTTTGTCGCTCCATGCCGGAGCATCGGTCGATGAAATTCATCGTGCAGGCGCAGACCCTGATCGGTTGCTGATTGTTGAAGTCAGCGAAGCGTTCCCACGCACGTTCGGAGTGTCGCCACTTCACGAGCATCGGGTTCATGTCGACGAGATCGATGTCCTGCTGATGACAGATCGCACACCACTTGATCTTGCAGACACCATTCCGACAGAAGCAGAAATCAAGATCGCCGAACTCGCATTATCGTTCATCCATTCCGGGAGCACACTCCAGACCGGCATCGGAGGAATTCCCAACCAGATTGCCTTGTCACTTGCTAACAGCGACATGGGTGATTTTGGTATTCACTCCGAAATGTTCACCACCGGGTTGATGCGTCTCCACCAAGCAGGAAAAGTCACAAACCAAAAGGGGAATCAGTTCGACGGATTCTCACCAACAACATTTGCTGCCGGAATTCCTGAGTTGTACACCTGGCTGCACAACAACGAACTGGTGCGTTTCCTGCCCGTCAAAATCGTGAACTCACCTGATGCCATCGCCAGCAATCGCAACATGGTGAGCATCAATGGC